>JAVXWK010000247.1:0-8663 GCA_032230575.1 Pseudonocardiales bacterium
CGCCACCCCAGCGCGGGCCGAGGTAGAGGCGCCAGAACAGCGGCGCGAGCACCGGCAGGTGGAACGCTCCGATGTACCAGGACCGGAGGAACTGGCGGATGTGAGCGATCGACAGGCCTTTGCGCGACCAGTGACCCATGTGGTCGAGCGACGGCCCGGAGATCGACGTGAACGTGGCGATCCGCGCGCCGGGCGTGGTCACGGCCTCCCACGACTGGATCGAACCCCAGTCGTGGCCGACGAGGTGCACCGGTTCGTCCGGGCTGACCGCGTCGATCACCGCGAACAGGTCCTGCGCCAGGTGTTCGAGCCGGTAACCGTCCTCAGTGGACGGCGGAGTCGACTCGCCCGCGCCGCGCACGTCGTAGGTGACGACCCGGAAGTCCTTCTCGAGGATCGCGGCCACACGGTCCCACACGGCGTGCGTGTCGGGATATCCGTGCACCAGCACGACTGTGGGCCCGGACGTGCCGCGCACCTGCACGGCGAGGTCGACTTCTCCGGAACGCACCTTCACAGCTCCTCCAGGACGAGTCGGTCACCGGTTGGCCTGTCCACGCAGATCCGCACGCCGCCGACGTCGCACGTGCCGCAGAACCCCTGCCGGCACGAGTAGGCGACGGACGGCCGGAAGTCCCTGATGACGTCGAGCGCGGACCGGTCGGCGGGCACGTCGAGGGATACCCCGCTGCGACGCAGTTCGACCGTGAACGGCCGTCCGCCGACGATCGGCGGCGGGCTGAAGCGCTCGAAGTGCAGCCAGCGCGAGGAGAACTCGGTGCGCACCTGCTCGAGCATCGACGCCGGACCACAGCAGTAGACAGCGCCCCGCGGGTGGGCGTCGCTGAGCAATGGTCCGCCGCGGCCGATCCGGACGTCGACCTGGCCGATCGGCAGCTCGTCGAGGAACGGCATGGCTTTCGTCGACCGCCCGCAGTAGACGAGCCGCCAGTCCAGGCCCCGCCTGGCCGCCGCGTGGACCATCGGCAGGATCGGCGTGATCCCGATGCCGCCCGCCACGAACACGATGGGCCCGAGGCCTGCGAACGGGAACGCGTTGCGCGGTCCGCGCACCTGGACGCGGTCACCTGCTCGCAGCGCTTGGACTTCACGTGATCCGGCGCCGACCTCGCGCACCGCGATCCGGTAGGTCTGGTCTGCCGGTTCGCCGCACAGCGAGTACTGGCGCCGGAGTCCGCTCGGCAGGTGCAGGTCGATGTGACAGCCGGGCTGCCAGGCGGGCAGTGCCGTGCCACCGAACCGCAGGCTCACCACGCCGTCCGCGACTTGTGAGCGTTCGACAACGGTGAGCCACAAGGCATCCCGCGCAGTTCCCGGACGTGCCCGGCCGCCGAACCGTGTGACCGCGGCGTCGTAGAAGTCGCCGAACTTCGTGAGCGCTTGGAGCATCAGTGTGCCTCGCGTGCAGCAGGCGACGACGCCAAGTACGCGATGGCCTGCGACGTCGAGCCTTCCTGCTTCGGGTGGTACGCGGGGTGGAAGTAGCGCAGGAACGCCCGGAAGACCTCCGACAGCTTGGGCAGCAACCCGCGTCGCCCGGCCCGCATCGCCTCGCGCCAGGTCAGCCGCACCCTGGTCGTCCTGTCGGCCTTGACCATGAACCGCGCACCCCGCACCCACAGCCAAAACAACACCGGCGCGACCAGCAGCATCGTCCGCGCCCGCCGCACATACCGCCGGTCGAGGTGACGCATCAGGTCGTAGGCGACGCTGCGGTGCTCGACCTCCTCGGCCGCGTGCCACCGCAGCAAGTCGAGCATCACGGGGTGGATCCCGGCCCGGTCGAGCCCGGAGGCGTTCAGCATCCAGTCGCCCAGAAACGCCGTGAAGTGCTCGACGGCCGCCACGATCGCGACCCGCTCGATCAACTGCTCGCGCGCCTGGTCCTCGCTCAACCCCGGCTTCGGCCCGAGGATCCGCCGGAACACGTGCTCCATCTGCCGCGTGAACGGCCGCGGGTCCAGCCCGTTGGCGAGCAGGTGGTCGAGCACCTCGCTGTGCGCCTCGGCGTGCATCGCCTCCTGCCCGATGAACCCGAGCACGTCCTCGCGCAACGTGTCGTCGGAGATCATCGGTACGACCTGCTGGAACGTCCGCACGAACCACCGCTCGCCCTCGGGCAGCAGCAGGTGCAGGACGTTCATGACGTGCGTGGTCACCGGCTCGTCCGGGACCCAGTGCATCGGCAGGGTCGACCAGTCGAACTGCACGTCACGCGGCTGCAGAACGAGGTTGTCCGGCTCCATCACGTACCTCCGCCAATTACTACGCCCGCGTAGCTTTGTGAAAGCTACGCCACCGTAGCAATATGGACCCGTGAGCACAACGCGTCGCAAGTACGCCCGCCGCCTGCCGCCTGAACAGCGCCGCGAGCAGCTGCTGGACGCCGCTCTGAGCCTGATTCCGGCAGGGTTCGACTCGGTGACGATGGAATCCGTCGCCAAACAGGCCCAGGTGACGAAACCTGTCCTCTACGACCTCTTCGCCAACCGGGCCGAGCTGATCAGCGCCCTGCTCGAACGCGAGGCGGGACGGGCCACCGCACAGGTCATCGAAGCCCTCCCCACCGACTTCGCCACGCGTTCCCCGGACGACGCCTTCGCCGACGCCGTCCGCGTCTTCGTGAACGCCGTCGTCGAGGCCCCGGACCGCTGGCGACTGGTGCTCCTCCCGCCCGAGGGCACACCACACGAGTTCCGCGCCCAGGTCGAACTGGTCCGCGCGGGCGTCCTGGCCCAGATCGAGGACCTGGCCGCCCTGGGCCTGAAGGAACTGGGCCTGAAAGAACTGGGCGGCCTCGACGACCTCGACTCGGAGCTGCTGGGTCACGCGATGCTCGCGCTGGCCGAGATGTCGGGCCGGCTGGTCCTCACCGACCCGGAGAAGTTCACGCCCGACCGCTTGGTGGCCTTCGTGTCCCGGATCGCCCACGGTCTTCGCTGAGCAACGTCATCCCCGCCTGGTCCGGACGTGCGTCAGCAACGCCAGCCCGGTCGGCTCATGACCGACCGACACGTCACAGCCAGGCAGCAACGCACGAACGGCCGCCTCGTCGCGCTCGATCAGCTGCCACTCCATCAGGTACTCGAGCGGCCACCGGAACGGGTTTCCCACCCCGGTGCTGGAGAAGTAGAACGTGCCACCCGGCCGGCACAGCCGTGTCAGCACGGCCTCGGTCAGCCGCACGGCAGCGCGGTCGTTGAGGTAGTCGTACAGACCGCTCACCAGCACCAGGTCGAACGGTCCGAGCTCGGCCAACGGCCCCAAAGCGCGGAAGATGTTGCCCGGCACGACGGTGGTGAAGTCGTTGAGCAGCCCGAGCCGCTTCTGGGCCAGCGCCAGCGCGTCCTGGTCGACGTCGGTGAGCACGAACCGATCGCCGGGCCGGACGACGCCGGGCGGGATCGTCCGCAGTTCAGGCGCGGCTCCGGAGGCGATCAGCAGAATGGAGCGCGGGCCGTTGCGCGGCGCGGTCAGCACGTCACCGATCAGGCGGGCCTGGTGCATGACCCGGTTGCGCTGCTGCTGGGTGATCGCCGAGCTCTGCAGGCTGGCCTCGACGTGCCACGCGAGGGTGCCGGGCTGAGCTCCGTTGGCCTGGGCCATCACGTGCTCGACGAGCTTGTAGTCGCTCGGGTAACCGCGAGCCCATTCCTGTTCGTCGCGCATGAAAGGTGAACGCGCACACGCCGACCGGGCGGGCTGGACGATCGCGGCGATGTCCTCTTCCGGCACTCCCGCGAGCACACTGGCGCCGATCTGCGTGCCGAGCGTGCGGAAGCGGCCGCCGACCAGCATGTGCGTCGCGGGATCGGTGAGGTTGAACTCCTTCTCACTGCGGAGAAACCCGTCCACGGCGTCGTTGAGCCGGTGCAGGGCGTCCATGCTTTGCGGGAGCACTGTCATCGAACACTTCCTCGCTGCGGCAACGGTTCCAGAGCCTGTCAGCCGGCGCCGCCGACCGACAGAGGCTTTCGGGTAATACGGGGACGACCCTGCTCGCAGTTCACCGGTTGTCCTCGTGGTTCCGGTCGGTGGGAACGAGACTCCGAAAGCACCACAACGAGCTCGGCTGGTACTTCCGGCCGCTGTTCCTGCTGCCGTTCGCGTACTTCGGCTACCAGCGCGGCGCGACCTGCACGGCGGCAGCGGCCGGTCTCGGTGCGAGCGGAGTTCAGCGACCCGCGGCGATGACCGCGTCCGCGATCGCCTGGTGGCCCGCCGGGGTCGGGTGCACGTCGCCCTGGTCGCAGTAGTGGGTGAGCGTGCACACCTCGGCGACCGGCGACGGGATCTCGCCGTACTTCGGGTCCTGGGTCAGGTCGGTCAGCGCGCCGTAGCCACCGGTCCTGCTGGTGACGTCGACGTAGTTCGCGCCGAACTTCGCGTACTCGGCGGCGATCTCGCCGTTGAAGTCCTCGTACAGCTTGACCGACGCGCGGGCGACGTCCTCGCCGTTCGGGAACTCGGGGTAGACCCACGCGCCGAGGAACACGTCCGGATAGGACAGTCCGACGATCTTCACGTCCGGCGCCGCTTCGCGCATCTTCGTGAGCATGGTGTCGATGTTGTTCTTGGTGTCGATGGCCGCCGCGGTCGCGCAGCTGCCGGGGTCCTCGGCCACCGCGCACGGCTCCAGCAGGTCGTTGCTGCCGATCACGACCGTGACCAGGCCGACCTCGCCGGCGCGCAACGCCTCGACGGTCGCGTCGACCTGGGTCCTGCCCTCCGTCTCGGGTCCGCACGCGGGCTGGGTGAGGAGGTCGGCGGAGGTGGCGCCGTTGCAGGCGAGGTTGAGCAGGTGCAGGTTCTCCCGCTGGGCCACGATCTGCGCGAAGCTCTCGCCGGGGCCGTCGGGTGCGTAGCCCGTCGCGTAGGAGTCGCCGATCGACACGTACGTGAGCTGCCCGGGCAGCTTGACGCTCTCGGTCTCAGGAGCCGCGGCGGGGAGGGCCGCGGTGCACGCGGTCAGCGTGAGCAGTGCCGCCACCGGGGCCACGACCAGGGCAAACCTCGGCACGCGGGCTCCTTCTCATTCGACACCGATGGGTCGAGGATACGGAACTGCGGGTGAGAGTGCCGTCAGCCCGCCGCGGTGACGGCTTCCGCGATGGCCTCGTGGCCTGCCGGGGTCGGATGCACATCGGTGCGGTCGCAGAAGTACGTGAGCGTGCACACCTTGGCGACCGAGGCCGGGATCTGGCCGTACTTCGGGTCCTGGGTGAGTTCGGCCAGGTCGCTGTAGGCGCCGGTCGTCTTGGTGATGTCGGCGAACCTGGCGCCGAACTTCGCGTACTCGGCCGCGATCGTGTTGTTGAACTCCTGGAACATGGTGACCGACAAACGGGCGATGTTCTTCCCGTTGGGGAAGGACGGGTTCACCCAGGCGCCGAGGAACACGTCCGGGTAGGTCAGCCCGACGATCTTCACGTCCGGTGCCGCCTCCCGCAGCCTGGTGAGCGTGGCGGCGACGTTGGTCCTGATGTCGGCGACGGTCCCGGACGCGCACCGCACCGGGTCCTGCGCCACCGCGCACGGCACCAGGTCGTTGCCGCCGATCACCACGGTGACCAGGCCGGTCTTCTTGCCGCGCAACGCCTCGACGGCGGCGTCGAGCTGGGTCCTGCCGGCGGCGTCGGGCCCGCACGCGGGTTTGGTGGCGAGGTCGGCGGAGGTGGCGCCGTTGCAGGCCAGGTTGAGGAGCTTCAGATCGGACTTCTTCGCGACGATCTGGGCGAAGCTCTCACCGGGTCCGCCCGGCGCGAGGCCCGTCGCGTACGAGTCGCCGATCGACACGTAGACCTGCTGCTCGGCAGGTGGCTGGGTGCTGCCCGACGTCGGCGGCGCGGGTGCGGGCTGGGTCGAGGTGCACGCGGTCAGCGCCACCAGCAGCGCGACGACCAGGGCGAACCTCGGCACATCTGCTCCTTCGGATCGGGAGAGGGATGTGCCGAGGCTACGAAACCGCCCGTGAGGGTCGTGTCAGCGGAAGCCGCGCAGGCGAAGGCTGTTGCTCACCACGAACACCGACGAGAACGCCATCGCCGCACCCGCGATCATCGGGTTGAGCAGGCCGAGCGCGGCCAGCGGGAGCGCGGCGACGTTGTAGGCGAACGCCCAGAACAGGTTGCCCTTGATCGTTGTGAGCGTGCGCCTCGACAGCCGGATCGCGTCCACGGCGGCGTTGAGGTCGCCGCGCACCAGCGTGAGGTCGCCGGCCTCGATCGCGACGTCCGTGCCGGTGCCCATCGCCAGGCCCAGGTCGGCCTGGGCGAGCGCGGCGGCGTCGTTCACCCCGTCGCCGACCATCGCGACCACACGGCCCTCGTCCTGCAGGCGCTTCACGACGTCGACCTTGTCCGCGGGCAACACCTCCGCGATGACCTCGTCGATGCCCACCTCAGCGGCCACCGCGCGTGCTGCTGCCTCGTTGTCGCCGGTCAGCAGAACAGGACGCAGGCCGAGCTTCTTGAGACCTGCGACGGCTTCCTTCGACGTCGGCTTCACGGTGTCCGCCACGACGAGGACCGCGCGGGCCTTGCCGTCCCAGGCGACCAGCACCGCCGTGCGGCCCTGACGTTCCGCGGCTTCCTTGGCCTCGGTGAGTGCCGGGTCGAGCTGGACGCTCCAGTCGCCGAGCAGTTTCTCGCGGCCGACGAGCACCGCGTGACCGTTCACAACGCCTTGCACGCCAAGACCTTCGACGTTCTGGAAGTCCTCGACGGCCGGTACTTCGCCCGCCGCCCTGACGATGGCCTTGGCGATCGGGTGCTCGGAAGCGTGCTCCAAAGCACCTGCCAGCTTGAGGACCTCTTCCTCGTCCTCGGCGGTGTGAACGCTCACCAAGCTCATCCGGCCGGTGGTGACGGTTCCGGTCTTGTCGAGCACGACCGTGTCGACGCGGCGGGTCAACTCCATCACCTCAGGACCCTTGATCAGGATGCCGAGCTGGGCGCCGCGGCCGGTGCCGACGAGCAACGCGGTCGGCGTGGCCAGGCCCAGCGCACACGGGCACGCGATGATCAGCACCGCGACCGCCGCCGTGAACGCCGCACCCGCACCGCCGCCGGTGCCGAGCCAGAAGCCCAGGGTGCCGACGGCGAGAGCGATCACGATCGGCACGAACACCGCGGATATCCGGTCGGCGAGGCGTTGCACCTCGGCCTTGCCGTTCTGCGCGTCCTCGACGAGCTTCGCCATCTGCGCGAGCTGGGTGTCCGAGCCGATCCGGGTGGCCTTGACGACGAGCCTGCCGCCCGCGTTGACCGTGGCACCGACGACCGAGTCGCCGGGCCGCACCTCGACCGGCACGGACTCGCCGGTGAGCATGCTCGCGTCGACCGCGGAGCTGCCTTCCTCGACGACACCGTCCGTGGCGATCTTCTCGCCTGGCCGTACGACGAACCGGTCGCCGGCCTTGAGCTGGCCGGTCGGGATGCGGATCTCGCGGCCGTTCCTGATGACCGCGACGTCCTTGGCGCCGAGTTCGAGGAGTGCTTTGAGAGCGGCACCAGCGCGGCGCTTCGACCGTGCCTCGAAGTAGCGCCCCGCGAGGATGAACGTCGTCACGCCCGCCGCGACCTCGAGGTAGATGTTGCCGGTGCCGGCCATCCGCTCGATGGTGAACGTGAACCCGTGCGTCATGCCTGGCGTGCCGGCGGTGCCCAGGAACAGCGCGTAGAGCGACCACAAGAAGGCCGCGCCGACGCCGATGGAGATCAGCGTGTCCATCGTGGCGGCGCCGTGCTTGAGGTTCGTCCACGCCGCCTTGTGGAACGGCCACGCGGCGTACGTGACAACCGGTCCGGCCAGCGCGAGCGACAACCACTGCCAGTAGGTGAACTGCAGCGCCGGGATCATCGCGAGGGCGATCACCGGCACGGCCAGCACCGTCGACGTGATCAGCCGCTGCCTGAGAGTGCTCGTCGGGTCGTGGTCCTGCTCCGGTTCCCCGGCGGCGGGGAGCTCGGCGGTGTAGCCGGTGTCCTCGACGACCTTCACCAGGTCGGCCGGGGTGAGGTCGCCCGCGTAGCTGATGCGGGCCTTCTCGGTCGCGTAGTTGACCGAAGCTTCGACGCCGTCCAGCTTGTTGAGCTTGCGCTCGATCCGCGCGGCGCAGGAAGCACAGGTCATGCCACCGATCGAGATCTCGACGGTTTCAGTGGCCATGACCGGCCTCCTCGTGCGTTGTGAGCGTGAACTCGGCGGTGCGGACCTTGTTCTCGTGCTGGAAGTCCAGGAACAGCCGGTAAGTGCCCTCGGTGGGCACCTCGACCGCGAACTTCACCTGGTCGCCGTCCTCGGGGTGCACGTGCAGGTAGGCGAGGTCGGCTGCCCGCAGCGCGACCAGGTGTCCCTTGGCGCCCAGGTAGTTCTGCAGGTCGGTGACCGGCCGGCCGTTCCTGGTGACCTGGACGGTCACGGTCGACGCCGCGTTGACGGTGAGGTCGCCCTGGAGGGTTACCTCGTAGCCGTCGACGGTGAACGTGCGGCTGACCTCGTGGTCGCGCGGCCGGTAGTCGCCGGCCTTCTGGATGTCCGCGCCGAGCGTGGTCTTCTGGCCGTTCTCCGGCTTGAAGTCGGCGAACACCCGGTAGCTGCCCGCTGCTTCGAGCTTCAGCGGCACCGACCACGTGCCGTCC
>JAVXWK010000253.1:0-5195 GCA_032230575.1 Pseudonocardiales bacterium
CGCCCGGTCCACCTCGTCGGCCACGACTGGGGATCGATGCAGTCGTGGGAGGCGGTGACCACCGAGCGGCTGGCCGGGCGCATCACCTCCTTCACCTCGATCTCCGGACCGTGCCTCGACCACATGGGGCACTGGTCGCGGAAGGGCCTGTCGATCGCTCACATCAGGCAGTTCTTCCGGTCCTGGTACATCGGCGCGTTCCACCTGCCGGTGCTCGCGCCGCTGTTCTGGCGCCTCTACCTCGGCCCGCGCTGGGGTGGCGTGCTCAAGCGGCTGGAGGGCATCAAGGTCAAGCCCGCGAGCACGATCACCCGCGATGCCGTGCGCGGAATCTCGTTGTACCGGGCCAACATCCGCCGGGTCATGCGCTCGCCACGGCACCGCCTCGCCCCCATGCCGGTGCAGGTGATCCAGCCGACCCGCGACCGCTACATCGACACGCGGCCGCTCGACCTGGAGCGCTGGGTGCCGTCACTGCGCCGCCGCAAGATCGCCGCGGGCCACTGGGCGCCGTTGAGCCACCCCGGGCAGCTCGCCCGCATGATCAGCGAGTTCATCGCGGACACCACTCCCCCGCGCGAACTGGTCGTGATCACCGGCGGCGGCAGCGGGATCGGCAGGGCGACCGCGGTGGCGTTCGCCAGGGCGGGCGCGAAGGTCGTGGTGTCCGATGTGGACTTCACCGCGGCCAAGGAGACCGCGGACATGATCGGCGGCCACGCCTACGAGGTGGACGTGCGCTCCGAAGACGCGGTGCGCGCGTGGGCGCGGCAGGTCGCGGACGAGCACGGCGTGCCGGATGTTGTCGTGAACAACGCGGGCATTGGCCACTCCGGGTCGTTCCTGTCGACCTCGACGGAACAGTGGCAGCGGGTGCTGGACGTCAACCTGTGGGGTGTCGTGCACGGCTGCCGCGCGTTCGGTGAGCTGATGGTCGAACGCGGAGAGGGAGGGCACATCGTGAACCTGTCCTCGGCGGCGGCGTACCTGCCGTCGAAGATCCTCTCCGCGTACGCGACGAGCAAAGCCGCGGTGTTCATGCTCTCGGACTGCCTGCGGGCCGAGCTCGCGCCGCACGCCATCGGTGTGAGCGCGATCTGTCCGGGTCTGGTGAACACGAACATCACGGCCACCACGACGTTCTCGGGCGTCAGCTCCGAGGAGCAGAGCCGCAAACAGGACCGCGCTTCTCGTATCTACGCCCGGCGGGGTTTCGGCCCCGAGGGCGTGGCAAGCGAGATCGTGCGCGCCGTTCGCCGCAACCGCCCTGTGGTGCCGGTGACGGTCGAGGCGAAGGCGGCACGACTCGCGAGCCGCGTCGCACCAGGGATCCTGCGCGCGTTCGCCAAGCTGGACGTCGGCTAGGCCGGCCTAGACGTCGGTCAGCTCGCCACCGAACGCGGCAGCCAGCCGGAGCCAGGGCGCGGCCTCGTCGGACCGGCCCTGCCGCTCCAGTGTGCGCCCGAGCAACAGGTGGGCGTAGTGCTCGACCGGGTCGCGGTCCACGATCACGCGGAGCTGCGCCTCGGCCTTGCCCAGCTGCGCCGAGTGGTAGTAGGCGCGGGCCAGCAGCAGGCAGAGGTCCGTCTGGAAAGGCACTTCCCCGACGACCTCCGCGAGCAACTGCGCGGCCTTGGCGTAGTCACGGTCCTCGAACAGCAGTTGTGCGCGTTCCCACTTGTCGGCCGCGCTCTCCACGTGCCCCGTGTCGAACAAATGCGTCGCGGTGACCCAGCGGTCTTCCGAGACCTGACCGAAGTCGTACATTCGAACCTCCCATCCGGACGCGTACAACGTCACCCGGCGGCAGGTATTCCCTCGGTCAGAGCAACGGAAGCGGCTCGAACGAGCGGCCCTCCCAGAGCTGCCGCGATACCTCCTCCGGGTATGCGGTCACGACATCCGCCACGTCGAAGACCCGCGTCAGCCGCTCGGCGCCGTACGCGGGCCAGCCGGGATCGCCGTCGATCGCGAACCCGGTCCACGCCGCCCGCATCCGACCGGACACCTCCCACGCCACCGGCGTGATCTCGCCGAGCACCGCGGCCGCCTGCCCCCGGTCGATGTTGCCGAACACCATCGGCACGTCCATGCCGTGGCACGCGCGGAAGATCTCCGTCGGCTCCCACGCCACCACGTAGACGTGCGCGCGGCCGCCCGCCGCCACCTGGGCTTCCGCGAGGTGCAGCGACGGCATCCGGAACAGCCAGTCCGAGCACACCAGCTCGAACAGCTCCTCCGGCGCCAGGTCCGGATACGCGAGACCGGGCGCGAACACCTCCACCGCCTCCGCGGCCTGCTCCGCGGTCACGTTGCCCACCAGGCCCTCGATCACTGACAACAGCCGCTGCTCGTGACGCGTGTGCCCGACGATCAGCTCGACGTCCCGCGCCGAACCCGAGGCCACCGCCTGCCACGGCGAAGACGGCAGCACGTCGCCGTCGACGACCGGCGCGAACGGGATCTGCTTGTGCGCGGCCTGTCCCCAGCGATCGGCGAACTGACCGATCTTGGTCATCACCTCGTCACCGGCGGACGGCAGCAGCTCCGGTTCCACAGTGGACAGATCCTCGACCGTCGGACGCAGACCCAGTTCGGCCGCGCACATGGCAGCGATGTCGGCGGCCAGCTCCGGCGTGAAGAACGTGCCGGGCACGCTGCTCGCGATCGCCCGGTGGAACAGCCCGGCAGCCCGTGGCATCGCCAGCAGAGCCGCGACCGAGCCACCTCCCGCCGACTGACCGAAGATCGTCACCCGCGCCGGATCCCCGCCGAACGCCCGGATGTTGGCGCTCACCCACTCCAGCGCCGCGACCTGATCGAGCAGGCCGCGGTTGGCCGGAGCACCCTCGATCTGCGCGAAACCCTCGATCCCCACGCGGTAGTTGAACGTGACCAGCACGACGCCGTCCGAGGCCAGCCGGGTGCCGTCGTACTCGGGCAGGCCGGACATGCCGACCGCGTAGGCACCGCCCTGGATCCACACCATGACCGGCAGATCGCCGGACACGTCGGGCGACCACACGTTCACGGTCAGCCAGTCGTGCCCGGCCACGCCCATGCCGTCCATCCCGAAGAACCCGGCCTGCGGTGGCGGCGGGCCGAACTCCGAGGCTTCCCTGATGCCCTCCCACGCGGCGGCCGGCTGGGGTGCGGCGAAACGCAGCGCACCCACCGGGGGCGCGGCGAACGGGATGCCGCGGAAAGCCGCGACACCCGATTCCATAGTGCCCCGAACCATTCCACCGCTGACGCGAACCTCGACCATCCGCGGATCGTGGCTGTCACAGACCCGCGGCGCCAGCGATTTTCCGTTCAGGCCGTGACGACGACCTTCGCGCGGGCGTGCTCCAGCTCGACGTGCCGGATCGCATCGGGCGCGTCGGTCAGCGGATACGTCCGCTCGATCACCGGCACCAGCTGCCCGGACTCGGCGAGGTCGCGCAACGCGGCCAGGTTCTCCTTGCTGGGCTTGGCTTCCAGCACCACGAGCCGCTGCCGCGTGAACCACCCGAGCAGCTTGCCCTGGACCATCAACCCGTACGGCCCGAACAGCACCCCGCCCGTGAAGCTGCCTCCCCCGGACAGCACCAGCGTCCCGTCCGGCGTGAGAACACCGCGCAACGAGCTCATCGACCGGTTCCCCACCAGGTCGAAGATCAGGTCGTAGCGCTCGGAACCGTGGGTGAAGTCCTCGGACCTGTAGTCGATCACGTGATCCGCACCCACCGACCGCACCTGCTCGACGTTGCGCGTGGAGCACACCCCCGTGACGACAGCCTTGCGCGCCTTGGCGATCTGCACCGCCATCAGCCCGACCCCGCCGGACGCGCCGTTGATCAGCACCTTCTGGCCGGCCCGCAGGTCCCGCAGCCCCATCCACGCCGTGTTGCCCGCCAGCGGCAGCGTCGCCGTCTGCTCGAACGACAGGTTCGACGGCTTGCGCTCCACCAGATGCGCGGGCACCCGCACGTACTCGGCGAAGGACCCCGACCCCTCGCCGAACACCACGTCCCCCACCCGCAACAGACCGATGACGCCGGCCCCGACCGACACGATAACGCCCGCGAAGTCCATGCCGCGGATCCGCGACTTCGGCCCGCGCAACCCCAGGAACAGCCGCGCGAAGTACGGGTCGCCGCGCATGATGTGCCAGTCGGCGGCGTTCACCGACGATGCCCGCACCCGCACGAGCACCTCACCTGCGGCCGGCACGGGCCGTTCGACCTCACGCAGCTCCAACACGTCCGCCGAGCCGTACCTGTCCTGGACGATCGCCTTCATCGCGGCCTCCCTCGCTTGCCGCAGAAGGTAAGCCGCGCCGACGCCCGCCCACATCAGGGACGACCCCTAGGGCACACACCCAATGTCTCCTGACACGAAAGCGCGCGGAACACCGGCTTTCGTCGGCGTTCCGCGCAGCGCTCCATCAAGACCGCGAACTACAGCGGGAGTTCCTGGCCCGTCTGCTCCTTGACCATGTACTCGGCGTACCAGTCGGGCCAGTTCTCGTCGAACTCGCCGCCGTTGCGCTTCTCGTGCTCGCCGTGGGCCGAGGCAGCGCGGCGCAACGCCGAAGCCAGGTCGGTGATCGACGCGTAGTTCGTGTCGTCGGCGTCGACGCGGCCGGGCAGGCGGGTCGTGACCTCCTGCAGGATCCACAGGTTGCCGTCCGGGTCGGCGAACTCGGCGCGCGAGAAGTAGCTGCGGCGCTCAGGGTCCACGCCCTCGACGGGGCCGTCCGGGCCGCCGTGGTAGATCGGGCCGACCTCGACGCCCGCGGCGAGCAGGGCCTCGTGCGTCTCGACGAGATCGGAGACGATCAGGAAGTGCCTGCCGGAACCGGGTTGCGCGGTCGTGACGCCCTCACCGAAGTGGATGGACGCGTTGGATCCGCCCGGCGTGAACTGCACGACCCACGGCGGGGTGGCGTCGAGCCTCCAGCCCAGCCGGCTGTAGAACTCCTTGGCCCGCTCGACATCGGTGACGCCGATGACGGTCACTTCGAGCTTCATGTCGATCTCTGCCAGGTTCTTCTGCTGGTTCACTTCACTACTTCCTTTGCCAGATCGCGGAGGCCGTTGAGGAAGGCCTCGGAGAAGGTGGGGAACGGCTGGATGACGTCGAGCAGCACGGACAGCGGGACCTTCGCGCGGATCGCGAGGGTGGCCTGCTGGAGCCACTCGCCTGCCTCG
>JAVXWK010000258.1:0-7356 GCA_032230575.1 Pseudonocardiales bacterium
CGAAGGCGCTGGTGGGTCACGCGAGGCAGCTCCAACGCGAACTGCCCGGCGCAGACCTCACCGACCAGCGCAAACAGTTCCTCCAAGCACATCTCCGAGCACTGGAGTGCACCGCGCGCAAGCTCGCGGGCGAGCGCATCACGTTCGTCGACGAGGTCGAGCAGTACTTCCAGGTCCGCATCCGCCCCGGCGACGAGGACACGTACGCGCAGGCCCACCGCAACCTCGACGCGCTGCTGCCTGGTGCCGGCTCGCTCCCCGAACGCCTCCACGCCTACCGCACGGCCGACGAAGTGCCCGTACGGAGGCTCCAGGGCGCCGTACAGGCCATCTCCAGCGCTCTGAGGGACCGCGTGCGCCGCAAGTACGCGCTGCCCGAGCAGGAGATCGTCGAGTACCAGGTCGTCACGAACAAGCCGTGGAGCGGCTTCAACTACTACCTCGGCGGCTACCGCAGCAGGGTCGCGATCAACGCCGACCTCGGCCACCGCATGGCCAACCTGCCGCACCTGGTCGCGCACGAGTCCTATCCGGGCCACCACACCGAGCACTGCCGCAAGGACGCCGGCCTGGTCGAACGCAGGGGCCACGCCGAGCAGTCGATCTTCCTGATCAACACGCCGCAGTGCCTGATGGCCGAGGGCATGGCGGACCTCGGCCTGCACGCCGCGGTCGGGCCGGGCTGGGGCGTGTGGACGGAGCAGATCTTCCGCGACCTCGGGTTGCGAATGGACGGCGAACTGTCCGAAAAGGTCGAGTCGGCGGCATCCGGCCTGCTCACGGTGCGGCAGGACGCTGCTCTGCTGCTACACGATCGGGGTGCGGATCAGGATGACGTGGTTGCGCATCTGCGCAGGTGGCTGCTAGTCCCCGACCGTCGCGCACGGCAGATGGTGCGCTTTCTGGCCGACCCGCTGTGGCGCGCGTACACGACCACATACGTCGAAGGAGTGCGTCTGGTGAGGGCGTGGCTGGACGTCCGAGCGCCCGGCGAGTCACTCGATTCGCGGTATCTGAGGCTTCTCGACGAGCCGCTCGTGCCGAAATCACTCGAGACCCAGGTGAGGGACGGTCTGTCCTGGCTAGCGCGCAACACCCAGGAAAACAGCATCTGACCAGGTGAAACACGGCTACGGTCACGTTTCGGGTTGTTTTCGGGCAGGTGACAACTCGGGATTCACCTGTGTGGCTTCATGCAGACGGGGTACTTCCGCAGGTAACTTCAAAAGCGGCGGGACGCGACCACTGCGGACCGCGCAGGGAGGTCCTGATCGTGGCTGACAACGTCGCGAGGGGGCCGGCACCCGGCCCTCGTGGTCGACCTGCCTGACGCCATCACGGCGGACGGCAAGACGATCAATCAGGGTTGTGCCTGGCCCAGCGAGGAGCGGATGCGGGTGCCGCGTTCGTGAGGGAGTTGCCGTGAACGCACGACGTCCCGCGAGCCGTACCTCAGGCTCATCGCGCAGTTCCTCCCCCAGGCGCAAGTCCGCCGCCCCAGCCCTCACCACATATGTGCTGGACACGTCGGTACTGCTGTCCGACCCTCTCGCCCCCACCAGGTTCGCGGAGCACGAGGTCGTGCTGCCGCTCGTGGTGATCAGCGAGCTGGAGGGCAAGCGCCACCACCCCGAACTGGGCTGGTTCGCGAGGGAAGCACTGCGTCTGCTCGACGACCTGCGCTTGCGGCATGGTCGCCTCGATTCGCCCATCCCGATCGGGGATGTGGGAGGCACCTTGCACGTCGAGCTCAACCACTCCGACCCGGAGGTGTTGCCATCAGGTTTCCGAACGGACTCCAACGACGCCCGGATCCTCGCCTGCTCCCTCAACCTCGCTGCTGAGGGGCGCAACGTCACCCTGGTGACGAAGGACATGCCGCTGCGGGTCAAGGCCGGATCGGTCGGCCTGCAAGCGGAGGAGTACCGGGCGCACGACGTCACCCTGTCAGGCTGGACGGGAATGTCCGATCTGGACGTTCCGCAGTCCATGGTGGACAGCCTGTTCAAGGAGAACGTCGTCGACCCGGCCCAGTACGAAGACCTCGCGCACGTCGGGGAAATGCCGTGCCACACCGGACTCCGGATGCTGGCCGGCACCTCGAGCGCGCTGGGACGGGTGACCGCGGACAAGCAGATCAAGCTGGTGCGCGGAGATCGGGAGGCGTTCGGACTGCACGGAAGGTCCGCTGAGCAGCGGATCGCGCTGGACCTGCTGCTCGACTCCGATGTCGGCATCGTCTCGCTGGGCGGACGTGCGGGCACCGGAAAGTCGGCGCTGGCGCTGTGCGCCGGCCTCGAAGCGGTGATGGAACGCAGGCAGCACCGGAAGGTCGTGGTGTTCCGGCCGTTGTACGCGGTCGGTGGCCAGGAGCTCGGGTACCTGCCGGGTAGCGAGAACGAGAAGATGGGGCCGTGGGCGCAGGCGGTGTTCGACACCCTCGGCGCACTGGTGAGCCAGGCGGTGCTGGAGGAGGTGCTGGACAGAGGCATGCTCGAGGTCCTGCCGCTCACCCACATCCGCGGCCGCTCGCTGCACGACTCCTTCGTGATCGTCGACGAGGCGCAGTCGTTGGAGCGCAACGTCCTGCTGACCGTGCTGTCGCGTCTGGGCAGCAACTCGCGGGTGGTGCTGACGCACGACGTGGCACAGCGCGACAACCTGCGGGTCGGTAGGCACGACGGCGTGGCAGCGGTGATCGAGAAGCTGAAGGGCCACCCGCTCTTCGCTCACGTCACGCTGACCCGCTCGGAGCGTTCGCCGATCGCGGCCCTCGTCACCGAGATGCTGGAGGACTACGCCTCCTAGGTAGACCATGAACGGCTCTTTTGTGGACCTGAGGTCCACAAAAGAGCCGTTCATGGTTTTAGTCCAGAGCGCGCTTCATGAAGCCGCGCAGACCGAGGCCGCCGAAGCCCGCGATCGCCACGACGAGCACCAGCAGCACGATCGGCAACGGGATGTGCGGCACGTTCGGCACCAGCTCCGCGCGCATGCCCTCGCTCACGTACGTCAGCGGGTTGAGCGCGCAGATCACCTTGAACCACAGCAGATCATCGCTGAGCGACCGCCACGGGAACTGCGAGGAACCCGTGAACAGCAACGGCGTCAGGATCACCGCGAACATCACGTTGACCCGGCGTGCGGGCACCGACGTGCCGATGACCATGCCGACGGAGCCACCGGCCAGGCAGCCCAGGATGATCACGACCAGGGCGCCGGGAATCCCCGACCAGGCCCAGGAGACGTCGAGCATCACGAACCCGACCGGCACCATCAGCACCGCCGCGAAGAACCCGCGGATCGCGCCGAACACGATCTTCTCCACCGCGACGAGCGGGATGGAGATCGGCGCCAGCAACCGGTCCTCGATCTCCCGCGTCCACGAGAAGTCCAGCACCAGCGGCAAAGTCGTGTTCTGCAACGCACCCAGGAACCCGTTCATCGCGATGATGCCGGGCAGGAGCACCTGCGCGAAGTCGTTCTGGACGTAGCCGATGTCCCCCAGCACCTTCGCGAAGATGAAGAGGATGAAGAACGGCTGGATGATCACCTGCGCGAGGAAGCTCGGCAGCTCGCGGCCCGTGACGAAGACGTCGCGCCACAGGATCGCCTGGAAGGTCCTCAGCTGGCTCACCGCAGCTCCCTGCCGGTCAGGTGGATGAAGACGTCTTCCAGGCTGGGCTTGCCGATCGCGACGTCGCTGACGACGACGTCGAGGTCTCGCAGGACGTTCAGCACGGCCGGAAGCGTGACCGAGGTGTCCACGTCGGTGTAGACGCGGAACATGTTGTTCAGCTCCTCGACCCGCTGCGCACCGTCCACTTCGGACAGCGCCTGGGTGATCTTCGCGGGCTCGTGGCCGTTCGGGCTCACCGTGACGCTGACGGTGTTGCTGCCGGGCAGGCTCTTCGTCAGCTCATCCGGCGTGTCGAGGGTGAGCAGCTTGCCGTGGTCGACGATGCCGACGCGGTCACACAGCTTGGTGGCCTCGTCCATGTCGTGCGTCGTGAGCACGACCGTGACGCCGTCCGCGTGCAGTGCGGCGACGCGTTCGTGGACGAAGAGCCTGGCCTGCGGGTCGAGGCCGGTGCTCGGTTCGTCGAGGAACAGCACCTTCGGGCGGTGCATCAGCGCGCGGGCGATCATCAGCCGTTGCGCCTGCCCGCCGGACAACGTGTCGACGAGCGCCTTCTCGTGGTCCTTCAAGCCCATCCGCTCGAGGATGTCCTCAGCGAGCTTCTTGCGTTCCGTCGGCCCGATGCCGTGGTAGGCCGCGTGGAACAGCAGGTTCTGCTTCGCGTTGAGCGAGCGGTCGAGGTTGTTGCGCTGCGGCACGACAGCCAGCAGCTGCCGGGCGCGCTTCGAGTCGGCGACCACGTCGACACCCTCCACGAACGCCTGCCCCGCGGTGGGACGGACGCGCGTGGTCAGGACGCCGACCGTGGTCGTCTTGCCGGCCCCGTTCGGGCCGAGCAGCCCGAAGACCTCACCGCGGCGGACGGTGAAGCTCAATCCGTCCACCGCCGGTTTTTGTCCGGTTTTATAGACTTTGCGGAGATCTCTTACTTCTACCGCTTCGTCCATTTCTCACCATCCCCCTGGGAGCGGCCTTCCCTCCGCGAATCCAGCTGCCGACTGGATGCCGAGAACCGCCTTGTCGTGGAATTCCTCCAGCGAGTTCGCGCCGGCATACGTGCAGGCCGAGCGAACGCCAGACGTTATCGCGTCCAGCAGATCCTCCACGCTCGGACGCACCGGGTCCAAGCGCATTTTCGAAGTCGAGATGCCTTCTTCGAACAGGCCCTTCTTCGCCCGGTCGAACGCGTTGTCGCTGCGCGTACGGGCGGTCACAGCGCGTTTCGACGCCATTCCGAAGGATTCTTTGTAGAGGTTTCCACGCTCGTCGCGCTGCAGGTCGCCGGGCGACTCGTAGGTGCCGGCGAACCAGCTGCCGACCATGACGCTGCTGGCCCCCGCCGCGAGCGCCAGCGCCACGTCGCGCGGGTGCCGCACGCCGCCGTCCGCCCACACGTGCTTGCCGAGCTTCCGCGCCTCTGCCGCGCACTCCGCGACGGCTGAGAACTGCGGCCTGCCGACCCCGGTCATCATGCGCGTGGTGCACATCGCGCCCGGCCCGACGCCGACCTTGATGATGTCCGCGCCCGCCTCGACCAGATCCCGCACGCCCTGCGCGGTGACGACGTTGCCCGCCGCGACCGGCACGCTCGGGTTCGCCTCCTTCACGGCCTTGAGCGCCGCGATCATCTTCTCCTGATGACCGTGCGCCGTGTCCACGACCAGCACGTCCACGCCGGCCTTGATCAGCGCCTCGGCCTTGGCCCTGACGTCGCCGTTGACCCCGACCGCGGCCGCGACCCGCAGCTGGCCGTCGACGTCCGTGGCGGGCTTGTAGACCTCGGCCCGCAGCGCCGTCAGCTCGGTCAGCACGCCGCTGAGCCGCTGTTCCTCGTCCACGCCGAGCGCGATCTTGTGCGCGCTGTGGTGGAGCTGGTCGAACACGTCCTGCGGCTTGGTGCCGAGCGGCAGCTTGAGCACGTCGGTGTTCATGACGTCGCCGAGGCGCGCGAACCGGTCGACGCCCGTGAGCGCCGCCTCGTCGACGACACCGATGGGCCTGTTGCCGTCATCGACGACGATCACCGCGCCGTGCGCCCGCTTGTGCAGCAGGTTCCACGCGTCCGCCACCGCGTCGCTCGTGGTGAGCGTCAGCGGGGTGTCCCAGACCGGATGCCGCTCCTTGACCCACGCGATGATCTCCGCGACGGCCTCGGTCGGCACGTCCTGCGGGATGACGACAAGCCCACCGCGCCGCGCGATGGTCTCCGCCATCCGCCGCCCGGCGACCGCCGTCATGTTCGCGACGACGATCGGGATGGTGGCTCCCGTGCCGTCCGAGGTGGACAGATCAACGCCGAACCGCGACTCCACGGCGCTGCGGCCGGGGATCAGGAAAACGTCGTCGTAAGTCAGGTCGTAAGAGGGTCGATGCCCTTCGATGAACCGCACGTGCTTCCACGATACCCGCAGCGTCTCAGTTGGGCTTCGCGGCTTTCCAGACATACCCCGCGGTCGTGGTCACCGGGACGAACCCGAGCCGTTCCAGGATCGGCCTGCTGTCCTCGGAGGCGTCGACCTGCAGGTACTTGAGGCCGCGGCTGAGCGCCACCTGGGCCCGGTGCGCGATGAGGGCCCGGTAGATGCCCCGGCCGCGCCACTCCGCGAGCGTGCTGCCGCCCCAGAGGCCGCCGAACTCCGTGCCCGCCACGATCTCCAGCCGCGCGGACGACACGATGCGCCCGTCCGCCTCGGCGACGACGATGACGGTGTTCGGGTCGTCCTTCTTGCCCAGCAGGAAGGGGAGCATGAAGCCGACGTCGTTGCCGAACGCCTCGCTCGAGGACTCGACAGACCTGCGGATGTCGGTTTCGTCCGTGGTCTCCCGCAGCACGATGCCGTCGAGCTCGACCGGCGCGACCATGTCCTCGGCGAGCCCCACGAGCACGGTCTCCGCGCCGTCGAGCGCGAACCCGGCGGCCACGAGCCGTTCCGGCAGCTCAGCGGGCGTGTCGTGGCCCCACGTCTTCCACTCGACGGCCTGGTCGCGCTCGGTGAAGAAGTCGCGCTGGCGGGCGATGAGCTCGTCGAGCTCGGTGCCGGCGATGCCGAGGTGTGGTGGTCCGGCGATGAAACCTCGCCTGCCGGGCCAGGACACGCGGAACACCGGGCCGTCCCGGTCGACCGTCGCGTCGGGGTCGGGGAAGGTCCACTCGGCGGAGCGGGCTTGGTCGTCGAAGGCGCGAAGCAGCGCGGCAGCATCAGTCATTTGCTTCAACGCTATTGGCGCGTGCCGGTGAGCCGCACGCGATTTTCAGGCTCCCCGCGCATCCACGACGACGCGGTGCGGCCACTTCTCGGTCAGCACGCGCTTGAGCACCGGGTCTTCCGCGTCGACCACGCGGGCCAGCTCGCGGTCCGCGAAACCCTGCGCGGTGATCTTCGTGTGGCTGGTCTCCGGCCACGGGTGCACGGCGTTGAGCAGCTTGCCGGTGAAGGCGTAGCCGATCCAGGGGTCGCCGCCCTCTCGCGCGGTCTCTCCCATCGTCTCCGGGTCGTCCGGCGACATCCAGACGCCGAGCGTGACCGTGTGCCCGGTGTCGAGGGTGATCGGCAAGATGACCCGCGCCGCGGTGCCGTAGCCGTTGGCGACGATGAAGACCCGGCTCTCGAAGACGATCCGCTCCGACCGCTCCTCGTCGGACAGGTCGGCGAGGTCGTCGGGCAGCCAGTTGTCCCACGCCAGGTTGTTCGGGTCGAGAACCTCGCCGCAGCAGT
>JAVXWK010000292.1:0-5505 GCA_032230575.1 Pseudonocardiales bacterium
CGCGGACCTGCGCCACGATCGCGCCCTTGCTGTCGATGCTGCGGCCGCGCAACCCGGTCGCCATCACCGACGCCCGTTTCTGCAGCAGTTTGCCGATCGGCAGCTCACCCTTCACGCCGCCCTGCATGCCGATGATCATCAACCGGCCGTCGGGGGCGAGGACGTCGATGTTGCGGGGGAGGTAGGAGGCGCCCATGTTGTCGAGGACGACGTCCGCGCTCTTCACCTCGGCCACGAAGTCCTGGGTCTTGTAGTTGACCGTGATGTCCGCGCCGAGCTCAGCGCACTTGGCCAGCCGCTCGTCGGAACCCGCCGTGACCGCGACCGTGCAGCCGAGTGCCTTGGCGACCTGGATCGCGTGCGTTCCGATGCCACCCGCGCCGCCGTGCACGAGGAACGTCTCGCCGAGCTTGAGCCGGCCGTCCATCACGACGTTGGACCACACCGTGCACGCGACCTCGGGCAGCGCGGCGGCCGTGACGATGTCGACGCCCTCGGGGAGCGGGAGGACCTGCGGTGCCGGGACCGCGACCTTCTCCGCGTAGCCACCGCCGGCCAGCAACGCGCACACCTCGTCTCCGACGTTCCAGCCGGTCACGCCCTCGCCGAGCGCCGCGATCGTGCCGGAGCACTCCAGGCCGATGATGTCCGGTGCGCCGGGCGGTGGCGGGTAGAAGCCCTGTCGCTGCAGGAGATCCGCGCGGTTGACCGCGCTCGCGGCGACGTCGATCAGCACCTCACCCGGACCGGGCACGGGATCGGGGACCTCGGTCCACTCGAGCACGTCGGGGCCGCCGGGTTCGCGAACGGAGATGGCATGCATACAGTCGACCGTAATACCGTTCGACAGACCCGGCACCATCGGAACATGGATGCCTGGCCACTGCGACATCTCGTTCTCCGCACCCCGCGCCTGGAACTGCGCCCGGACGACGACGAGGGGCTGTTCGAGCTCGTCGGCGTCGCGAAGGAGGGCGTGCACGATCCGGCGGAAATGCCGTTCACCGTGCCGTGGACCGACAGCCTGCCGAACGACGACGGCATGAGCATGCTGCAGTTTTACTGGGGCCAGCGCGCCGCCGTCGCGAAGAAGGACTGGACGATCAACTTCATCGCCCGGTTCGAGGGCGAGGTCGTCGGCGTCCAGGCGGTCAGCGCGCGCGACTTCGGCGTGCTGCGCGAGATCAACTCCGGTTCGTGGCTGGGCCAGAAGTTCCAGGGCAGCGGACTCGGCACCGAGATGCGGATCGCCGTGCTGCAGTTCGCGTTCGACCACCTGGACGCCCGCATCGCGCGTTCGGCGGCGTGGCTCGGCAACCACGCGTCGAACCGCGTCAGCGCGAAGCTCGGCTACGTGCACGACGGCACGATCGGGATCGCACCGCGTGGCGAACGCCTTGAGCACGTGCGACTGCGTTTGGACGCCGCGAACTTCGTGCGCCCGGAGTGGAACGTTTCGGTCGAGGGCCTCGCCGAGTGCGTTCAGCTGATCAAGAGCTGAACTCCCGACGACCGACGGATTGTGGTGCAGGTCTCCTTCTTGTGAGGGTTCAGCGAGTCTCGAACGAAGGGGAACGTTCATGTCAGGCAGAACCAAGCTGGCGACCGTGCTTGCCATCTCGGCACTTGTCGCCGCTCCTACCGTCACCGCGTCCGCCGCGGCTGAACCAGCAGGCCCCGCACTCGCCAAGAAACTCGCCAAGAAGGTGACCGCCGAGGGCGTCAACCGGCACCTGATCGCGTTGCAGCGCATCGGCGACCGCAACGGCGGCACCCGTGCCGCCCTGACGCCGGGCTACGACGCGAGCGTGGACTACGTCGCGGGCAAGCTCCGCGACGAGGGCTTCATCGTCACGACGCCGACGTTCAGCTTCGAAGTCCCGGTCACCGACGCCGAACTCGCCCGCGTCGACGGCGTGAACTACCAGGCGCTGATCATGACCGCTTCACCGCAGACCCCGGCGGGCGGCATCACCGGCCCGCTGCGCGTCGTGCCGGAAGACGCCACCACGGGCTGTGAGGCCACCGACTTCGACGGCCAGGACTTCACCGGCTCCGTCGCCCTGATCCGCCGCGGCGGCTGCACCTTCGAGCAGAAGCACCTCAACGCGTTCGCCAGGGGCGCCATCGCCGTGCTGGTCTCGAACAACGTCGACGGCCCGCTGTCGAACGTGACGCTGACCAATCCCGGCAAGATCCCGACCGGCGGCGTCTCCAAGGCCGACAGCACCACGCTGATCGGCAAGGCCGGCGCCTCGGTCACCGTGGACATGCGCTTCCACAACGAGACCCGCACCCAGCGCAACGTCGTCGCCCAGACCCGCACTGGCCGCACCAACAACGTCGTGATGGCCGGCTCGCACCTCGATTCCGTCGAGGTCGGCCCCGGCATCAACGACAACGGCTCCGGCTCCGCGGGCCTGCTGGAAACCGCACTGCAGCTGGGTTCGCGCCCGAAGGTCGACAACGCGGTCCGCTTCGCCTGGTGGGGCGCAGAGGAGCGCGGCCTCATCGGCTCGACCCAGTACGTCCGCTCGCTGACGTTCGAACAGCAGCTGGACATCGCCCTGTACCTGAACTTCGACATGATCGCCTCGCCGAACGCCGCCTACTTCATCTACGACGGCGACAACTCGGACGCGGTCGGCTCCCCGGCCGGCCCCTACGGCTCCGCGCAGATCGAGAAGGCCTTCGCCGACTACTTCGTGGCCAAGGGCGTGCCCACCGAGGGCACGGACTTCTCGGGCCGCTCCGACTACGGCGAGTTCATCGCCCAGGGCATCCCGGCCGGCGGCCTGTTCACCGGCGCCGAGGGCGTCAAGACCGCGGCGCAAGCAGCCAAGTGGGGCGGTACCGCAGGCACCGCCTACGACCCGTGCTACCACTCGAAGTGCGACAACCTGGGCAACATCGACCGAGTCGCACTGGGCCGCAACGCAGGCGCCATGGCGTTCGTGACCGCCGCCTACGGTGTGTCCACTGAGGACGTCAACGGCGTGCCCCCGCGCGCCAAGCGTGCCGACGCCCGCAAGTCCGCCTCGCTGATGAAGGCGGCAGTGGCCGACGACCACTCGCACGCGGCCGTCGCCTGACCGCTCACCGAATGACGAAGGGGTGTGAGAGTCCTGACTGGACTTTCACACCCCTTCGCCCAACGCGGTGGTCGGGGCCCCGGCCCCCAAGGACACCTGGAGCGAGGACGGTCGACGCTTTCCGTCGACACACCTCACCCACTAGCGGAAGCGGAGGGATTTGAACCCCCGGACGGTTGCCCGTCTCCCGCTTTCAAGGCGGGTGCATTCGGCCGCTCTGCCACGCTTCCCAGACACCACCGGCGTCAGCCGAGAAGCCTAGCCGTTCGACTCCCGCAGGTGTGTCATGACCCGGTCGAACACCTTCGCGAGCACCTCGCCCTCCTCGGGCGTCAGCAGGTCGACGATGTGCGCACGCACCCCGGCGAGGTGCGTAGGAGCGGCCTCCACCAGCTGCGCCATCCCCTTCTGCGTCAGCTCGGCCAGCACCCCGCGGCCGTCCTCCGTGCACTCGCGGCGCAGCACGAGCCCGGCCTTCTCCATGCGCGCCACCTGGTGCGAGACGCGCGACTTCGAGGAGGCGACGTCCTCGGCCAGCTGGGTCATGCGCATGCGCTGGTTGGGTTGCTCGGACAGGCGCACCAGGATCTCGTAGTCCGCCAGTGACACACCGTGGGTGTCCTGCAGCTCTCGGTGTAGACGGTCCATGAGCATGGAGGAACCGTTCACGTAGGTGCGCCACGCGCGCATCTCGCCCTCATCGAGCCAACGCGGCTCCTGCTCACTAGATGTCACGAGAACAAGGCTAAACCTGCGAGTGTCGATAAGGTCATTCCTCTGGTAAACGCCGCGTTCGCGAGGCAGACTCCTCCGCCGTACACGCGCGTTAACCACGCCTTGTCGGAGAGGCTCTTACCCATGAGTTCGTTCAGACGGCTTTCCGTTCTGGCGATCACCGCCGCCGCGGCCACTGTCATCAGCGCTACCGGGCCTGCCCAGGCCGATGTCCAGTCTCTGCGCGGTCGGGGCACGGTTGACGTGCGCCTGATCGGCATCAACGACCTGCACGGCAACCTCGAGCCGCCGACGGGGTCGTCCGGACGCGTGATCCAGCCCGACGGCACGACCGTCGACGCCGGTGGTGCCGCCTTCAACGCGACGCACATCAAGAACCTCCAGAAGGAGGTCAAGAACTCGGTGCTCGTCGGGCAGGGCGACCTGATCGGCGCGTCGCCGCTCGTGTCGGCGCTGTTCCACGACGAGCCGACGATCGAGGTGCTCAACAAGGTCGGGCTGCAGGCGACCGCGGCGGGCAACCACGAGTTCGACGAGGGCTACAAGGAGCTCCTGCGCATTCAGCGCGGTGGCTGTCACCCGACGGACGGCTGCCAGTTCCGCGACACGTACCCCGGCGCGAAGTTCCCGATCCTCGGCGCGAACGTCACGAGCGCCAAGACCGGACTGCCCGCGCTGCCGCCGTTCTGGGTGGAGATCCGGGACGGGATGCCGATCGGCTTCATCGGCATGCCGCTCAAGGACGTCCCGGTCCTGGTCAACCCGACCGGGATCAAGGAGATCCAGTTCGGTGACGAGGTCAAGGCGGCCAACAAGTACGCCAACTTCCTCGACGCGATCGGCGTGAAGTCGATCGTGCTGCTCGTGCACCAGGGCGACCAGGTCACCTCGACGGGTGGCGGGCCCAACGCGTGCAACGTCGCCGCGCAGAACCCCGGCAGCTACATCGCCGCCAACGTCAGCCCGAAGATCGACGCGGTCTTCTCCGGCCACAGCCACCAGCACTACAACTGCGTGGTGAAGGACCCGGCGGGCAACCCGCGGCCGTTCATCGAGGGTCTGGCGTTCGGGCGCGAGCTCAGCGTCGTCGACCTCAAGATCGACCGCCGGACGCGCGACGTCATCCGCGGCGAGACCAAGGCCGACAACAAGATCGTCACCCGCACCGTCACGCCGGACCCCGCGGTCCAGGCCGTGATCGACCTGGCCAAGACGAAGGCCGCGCCGATCGCGAACCAGCAGGTCGGCTCGATCTCGCAGGACATCGTGAAGGCGCAGAACGCCGCCGGTGAGTCGCCGCTGGGCAACCTCATCGCCGACTCGCAGCTGGAAGCCACCAAGGGCACCCCCAACAACGCCGTGATCGCGTTGATGAACCCCGGTGGCGTGCGCAACGACCTCGTCTACGCGAGCTCGCCGGCGGGTGAGGGCGACGGCGTCGTGACCTACGACGACGCGTTCAGGGTCCAGCCGTTCAGCAACATCCTGCAGACGATCACGCTGACCGGTACGCAGCTCAAGAACGTCCTGGAACAGCAGTTCACCGCCAAGAGGACGTTCGTGCTGCAGCCCTCGGCCGGCTTCACGTACAGCTGGTCGGCGTCCGCTGCGTTCGGCTCGAAGATCTCCGATATCAAGCTGAACGGTGTCGCGATCGACCCCAACGCGAGCTACCGCG
>JAVXWK010000294.1:0-4200 GCA_032230575.1 Pseudonocardiales bacterium
CGTGCGGTAGCGGCCGCTGACGTTGGAGACGCCGCGCAGCCGTGCGATGGCATCTTCCGTGCGCACACCCATGGCGTGTGCGGCGGCGGACGCCATGACGGCGTTGGCCTGGTTGAACTTGCCCGGCAGCGTGAGCCGCAGCTCGAGCTTCTGGTGCTCAGGCGTGATCATCGACTCGTCGGCCGTGATCCAGTTCGGGTGCGGGCGGGCGAGGTCGCAGCCCGTGCAGTGCCAGTGCTCGCCCTGCCAGCGGATCGGGTTGCCACAACGCGGGCAGCTCGCCGAGTCGTGGTGCCAGCCGGTGCCGGTGGCGACCCAGACGACCTTGGCCGCGTTCCAGGCCGCGCTCGTGACCATCACGTCGTCGCAGTTCGCGATGATCGTGCAGTTCTGCAGCTTGGTGACGGTGTCGCGCAGCGAGCGCTCGATCGTGCGCACCTCGCCGACGCGGTCCAGCTGGTCGCGGGACAGGTTCAGGATCACCGCGACGGCCGGGTTGCTCGCACCGGCGACCGCGGGGAAGTAGCCCTCGTCGCACTCCAGCACGGCGTACGGGGCGTCCGGCTGCTTCGACAGCGCCGTGACGTGACCGTCGGGCATGTTGGCGCCGCTGTGGTTCGTGGCGACCTCACCCAGCGCGGCGACGGCCCTGGCGAGCATCATCGTGCTGGTGGTCTTGCCGTTCGTGCCTGTCACCACGGCGACCTTGCGGCCCTGCGTCAGCCGGTTCAGCGCCTGCGGGTCGAGCTTCAGCGCCACCCGGCCGCCGATCATGCCGCCTGCGCCGAGCCCCATCTTCTGGGACAGCGAGGAGCTCAGGTTGCCCAGTTTCACTGCGGCCGCGGTGCGCAGAGGGAGGCGGGCGGGGGAATCGTTCACCCCGGCGATGCTACCGGCGGTGGAGAAGTGACCTTTTCGGGCGGTCGTTGCGTTGGCGTGAACGGGGTTCGGTACAACCACGGGCTCAGGGCACGCAACGTGCGGATGAGCTCCACCGTCGGGAGTTGGCACCGTTGACGGAGCCATGTTCTGCCATGCGAACAGGTGGGGCCGGTTCGTCCTAGTGGTTCAGAGCACGCAACGTGCGGATGAGCTCCACCGTCGGGAGTTGGCAGAGCTGCGCCATGTTCTCCAAAGCGGGCAGGTCGAGGTGCACCTCCGCCGACGCCCCGGGAGGCAACGCGTGCAACCTGCCCATCGCCCAGCGCTTCAGCGGCACCAGACGCGGGTGGTCGGACGCGGCGACGGCGGTGAGGTTCAGGGTCAGGTGGCCTGCCGGGGTGTCGCCGAAGAAGCGTTCATGCACACGAGCGAGGACTTCGTGTGCCGGAATGTCCAGGGCGTGGCAGATCTCCACCAGGCGCACCACCGAGCACTGCCGGGTGCCGAGCTCGTAGGTCGCCAGCGTCTGCAGCGAGATCTCGGTCTGCAGGCGCTTGTTGAGCTCCTTGCGGGTCCAGCCGCGCTGCTTGCGAAGGCTGCGGATCTCATCACCGAGCACGCGCTGGTACGCCGCTGTGTCGATTTGGCCGTTCGCAGTCTGCACTGGTCCCTCCACCCCGTGAGCGGGTCTCACGGTGATGGAAGGCGCGAGTTCTTCGCTGCTTACGCAACTTACTGCTGGAATCCCCCGAATGGGGTATATAACTCTACTCTGGGTATCAGTTTACGCAGCGCACGCCGTCTGCGGAGATGGGTTTCGGGGCCGCGGGGTCAGCCGGTTGCTGATGGGCACCGTCCAGGGCGAGTACTCCGGAACCGGTGAAACCCTGCGCGCCCGGACCCGAGTAGTCCGAGCCGAGGAAGACCCGGACCCGGCCGGCGGGCACGTTGACGTCCTCCTCGGTCTTCATGCCGCCGAGAGCCTTCTGGACCGCGTTGGCGCCGTCCTCGCCGCCCTTGCCGTAACGGACGACCGACTTGGCCATCGCCTCGGCGTTGCCCGTCTGGCCCTCGCCGAAGCCCTTCGCGACGAGCGACTGCAGCACGGTGCTCGCGAGGCCCGCGATACCGGAGGCGTTGCGGACGTCGGCGATCACCGAGGCGTTGTCGAACTTCGGGTCCGGCGCGTTCGACGACGACGCCGGGTCCTTGCCGAGGTTCTTGACGAAGGTGTGGACCTCGGACTCGTCCACCTCGACCGCGGAGCCGTCCTCGGGGGTCTGCAGGTCCGGGTTGCCGGTGGGGATCGTCTGGAACGTCATGTTGCCGCCCGTCAGGTCCTTCATCTGCAGGGCGAACTTGGTGATGTCCCAGCCCTCGTCGAGCACGATCGCGCCGCTGACGGCCTTGATCGTCTCGGTGCGCTTGGTGCTGTCGGTGAGCACGCCCGCCGACAGCATCTTCTTGGCGAGACCGGCCATGAAGACCTGCTGGCGCACGACGCGGTCGAGGTCGCCCATCGGCAGGCCGTGGCGCTGCCGGACGAACGCGAGCGCGTTCTTGCCCTCGATGGTCTGCGGGCCCGCGGGGAAGTTCGCGCCGGAGAAGCTGTCGCGGACCTTGGCGTTGAGGCAGACGTCGATGCCGCCGACGGCCTTGGTGATGTCGTAGAAGCCGACCAGGTTGACCTCGGCGTAGTGGTCGATCGTCACGCTGGTCAGGTTCTGGATGGTGTCGATCAGGTTCTTCGCGCCCGCCTTGCGCGTCTCCATCTCGATCTCGGGCGCGCTCTTGCCGCTGCCCTGCAGCTTCTCGGCCGCCGCGCCCTTGGCGAAACCGTAGGCAGAGTTGATCTTGTGCCGTCCGTAGCCGCCCGCGATCTTCACGTAGGAGTCGCGGGGGAACGAGACCGCGTAGGCCTTGCCGCTGTCGTTCGGGATGTGCAGCAGGATCAGCGTGTCGGTGTTGAAACCGCCGTCGTCGCTGCCGCCCGCCTGCAGCTCGTTGAGGATGTTCTGCGGCAGCGGGTTGCCCTTGGAGTCGGTGCGGCTGTCCATGCCCACCAGCAGGATGTCGATCGCGCCGTCCTTGGGCTTCTCACCGGCGTCCTCGATGCCCAGGTTCTGCGTGGTGAGGTCGTCGGTCAGGCTCTTCAGGTTCTTCCACGCGATGCCCGTGACCAGCAGGATCACCGCGGAGACCATGCTGACGAAGATCTTGGCGCCGGTGGAGGCGCCGCTCCTGGCAGCGGGCTTGCGGGTCGCGGGCCTGGGGCGCGGACGGGGTGCGGCCGCAGCCTTGGCCTTGGCGGGAGTGGTGCGGACCGTCGGGCGGTCGGCTACCGGACGCGGGCGCGGCGCCGACGAGGTGGCGCGGGCCGGTTCACGACGGGGCGGCTCGCCGCGGGTCTCCCGCTTCGGAGGCTCCCGGCGTGGCGGCTCGGAACGCTTCGGCGGCTCGCGGCGCGGCGGCTCCGCCCTGTTGGGCTGCTGCCTGCGCGGGGGCTCTGAGCTGCTGCGCGGGGGTACCTGCGGGCGGCGGGGCTGCCCCGCCTGGGGACGCGGGGCGGAGGGTCGCCTGGGAGTACCGTTCGGTTCTCCTGGCCGCGGCGGCCGGTTGTCCACACCCACTCCTCTCAGCTCATTCGGGTACCCCAAGTAGACGCGCGGGAACTCCACTCGGTTGTGCAAAGGGTGACACAGTGGCGGAGGCCACCTGATGCAGGCCCCGTGACCAGCGGTTTTGCCCACTTCGTAGACTCGTGCCCGTGTTGACGATGCAGGACGCGCTGCTCGCGCTGACCAAGTACTGGACCGATCGGGGCTGCATCGTCGTGCAGCCCTTCAACACCGAGGTGGGCGCCGGAACGCTGAACCCGGCGACCGTGCTGCGGGTGCTGGGTCCCGAGCCGTGGCGCGTCGCGTACGTCGAGCCGTCGGTGCGGCCTGACGACGCCCGTTACGGCGAGAACCCGAACCGGCTGCAGACGCACACCCAGTTCCAGGTGATCCTGAAGCCGGATCCGGGCGACCCGCAGGAGCTCTACCTCGGTTCCCTCGAAGCGCTGGGCATCGACGTGCGGGCTCACGACGTGCGGTTCGTCGAGGACAACTGGGCCTCGCCCGCGCTGGGTGCCTGGGGCCTCGGCTGGGAGGTCTGGCTCGACGGCCTGGAGATCACCCAGTTCACCTACTTCCAGCAGGCCGGCGGGATGACGCTCGACCCGGTGTCGGTGGAGATCACCTACGGCATCGAGCGGATCATGATGGCGCTGCAGGGCGTCGACCACTTCAAGAAGATCGCCTACGCGCCCGGCAT
>JAVXWK010000305.1:0-2878 GCA_032230575.1 Pseudonocardiales bacterium
CCCCACAGCGCCGCTCCGGGGCGTACACGATCCCGGACTTCGCGCAGGTGCGCCTGCAGTCGATGGGGGTGCGCAGGGTAGCCAGCGCGCTGGTCGTCGCCGTGGGCTGGCTCTACCTGATGCCGCAGTTCCAGGGCGCCGGCCTGACCCTGCGCACAGTCACCGGCGCACCCAACTGGGTCGGCACGGTGGTCGTGGCGGTGATCGTCGTGGTCAACGTCGTCTCGGGCGGCATGCGGAGCATCACGTTCGTGCAGGCGTTCCAGTACTGGCTCAAGCTGACCGCGCTGCTGATCCCGGCGTTCTTCCTGCTGCACGCGTGGCGCGGCGACGGTCAGCCCTCCCCGGTCGCGCCGGACGAGTGGTTCCAGCCGTTCAGCCACGCCGATGGCCCCGGGCTCTACCTGACGTACTCCGTCATGATCGCGACGTTCCTCGGGACGATGGGCCTCCCGCACGTCGTCGTGCGGTTCTACACCAACCCTGACGGGCACGCGGCCCGCCGGACGACCCTGATCGTGCTGGCGCTGCTCGGGACGTTCTATCTCCTGCCCACGATCTATGGCGTGCTGGGCCGGATCTACGCCCGCGATCTGCTGGACAGCGGTCGGGCCGACAGCGTCGTGCTGGAGCTGCCCTCGCGCGTCATCGGGGGCACCACGGGCGAGGTGCTGGCCGCGCTCCTGACGGCGGGAGCATTCGCGGCGTTCCTGTCCACCTCGTCGGGGCTGACGATGTCGATCGCCGGTGTCGTGGGCCAGGGGTTCGCCCGCAGCCGCATCTCGACCATCACTGCGCTGCGCCTCGCCGCCGGCGGCTGCGTCATCGTGCCGCTGGTCTTCGCGCTGTCCGCCGAGCGGATCGCGGTCGCCAACTCCGTGACGTTCGCCTTCGCGCTCGCCGCATCGACGTTCTGCCCGTTGCTCGTCCTGGGCATCTGGTGGCGCGGACTCACGGCCCGCGGGGCGATCGCCGGCCTGGTCGGCGGAGGCCTGTGCGCCGGCGTAGCACCGGTCTTCACGATCGCCTCGCGCCCCGAAGGCTGGTTCGGTGTGCTGATGAGCCAGCCGGCCGCCTGGTCGGTGCCGGTGGGATTCGCCCTCATGATCGGGGTCTCGCTCGTGACCCGGTCCGACGTGCCCGCGAACGTCGCGCGGACCATGGTGCGGCTGCACACGCCCGAGCGTCTTGAGGTCGACCGCCGGTTCTAGCGGTCGCGCTTGGGTTCCACGGCCTGCCGCTTGTCGCGCGAGACCAACCGTTCGCCGTGCACGGGCGACCGTACGTCGCAAGGACACCGGGAACCCATCGCACGACCCCGCTAGTGATCTGGTTCACACGAAACGGGGTATCTAGGTTCAGAGCGGTGGCACACGCCGTGCTGCCTGCCTTCACGGAAGAGGTGATCCACGATGGCCGAGAGAATTTCACCCGAGGCCCACGCGGCATATCAACGCATCCACGCGACGGATGAGTTCGCCGAGCTCAAGCGCTCGTACCTTCGCTTCGTCGTACCGCTGACGGTCGCATTCATGGCCTGGTACCTGCTGTACGTGTTGATGTCCAACTATGCGGGTGACTTCATGGGACACAAGATCGCCGGCAACATCAACGTCGCCCTGGTCTTCGGCCTGCTGCAGTTCGCCACGACGTTCGGCATCGCCATCTGGTACGCCCGGTTCGCCGCCCGTCGCATGGATCCGATCGCGGACCGTCTGCGCGATGAGTACGAAGAGGAGATCGTTCGATGAGCACCACCGCCACGATTCTTCGCGCCGCCACCGACAACGACCACCAGGCGCTCACCGGTTCCTTGTTCGTCTTCGTCGTGCTGATCACGGTTGCCATCACGTTCTGGGCCAGCCGCAACAACAAGACCGCCGCCGACTACTACGCCGGAGGTCGCAGCTTCTCCGGCGCGCAGAACGGCTTCGCGGTCGCCGGCGACTACATGTCCGCCGCCTCGTTCCTCGGCATCTCCGGAGCCATCGCGCTGTCGGGCTACGACGGCTTCCTCTACTCGATCGGCTTCCTGGTCGCGTGGCTCGTCGCCCTGCTCCTGGTGGCCGAGCTGCTGCGCAACTCGGGCCGGTTCACGATGGCCGACCAGCTCGCATTCCGGATGCGCCAGCGCCCAGTACGCACAGCGGCCGCCACGTCTACCGTGGTCGTCTCGATCTTCTACCTGCTCGCCCAGATGGTCGGCGCCGGCGCGCTCGTCGCGCTCCTGCTCGGCGTCAACAGCGAGACCGCGAAGAACCTCACGATCGCCGGCGTCGGCGTGCTGATGATCTTCTACGTCACGGTCGGCGGCATGAAGGGCACGACCTGGGTGCAGATCGTCAAGGCGGTCCTGCTGATGGCCGGCACGATCCTCATCACGATCCTCGTGCTCGCGAAGTTCAACTTCAACATCAGCGACATGCTCGGCACCGCCGCGAGCAACAGCGGCAAGGGCGACGCATTCCTGCAACCGGGCCTCAAGTACGGCATCTCGACCACCAGCAAGATCGACTTCATCTCGCTGGGTCTGGCCCTCGTGCTCGGCACCGCGGGTCTGCCGCACATCCTGATCCGCTTCTACACCGTCCCGACCGCCCGACAGGCACGCAAGTCGGTGCTCTGGGCCATCGGTCTCATCGGGTCGTTCTACCTCATGACGCTGGTCCTCGGATTCGGTGCTGCGGCCCTGGTCAAGGGTGACGAGAAGGAGCAGATCGCGGGCTCCGGCGGCAACCTTGCCTCTCCGCTGCTGGCTGAGGCCGTCGGCGGTGGTCCCGGATCAACCGGCGGCGCCGTGCTCCTGGCGGTCATATCGGCGGTGGCCTTCGCGACGATCCTCGCGGTCGTGGCCGGGCTGACCCTGACGTCTGCCTCG
>JAVXWK010000315.1:0-7498 GCA_032230575.1 Pseudonocardiales bacterium
GCGACCGCGCGCCGCGGCAGTTCATCTTCGGTGACGGTGCCGGTGGCGTGGAGCGGATCCGCATCGACTTCAGCGGCCCGCACCTGGAACACCTGCGCAACTCCCTCGACACGACCCCCGACGCCAAGCGCGACAACGGCAAGGGCGAGCTCGTGAAGACGGACGACAACGCGGCTCCGCAGCCGCCCGCCTACGTGCCCGACGAGATCGACGACGAACTGGCGGCGGACATGGAGCTCGGACTGACGGAGGACGAGGCCCATCTCGTGGGCCACGGTGACGGCCCCAACCGCCACCGGGACGGCGCCGCATGACGGCGCTGACGGTCGTGCTCGCGATCGCCGCCTTGCTCTGGGCAAGGCGGCGGTTCGCGCTGCGCACGTCAGCGCGTCAGCGTTCGGTCATCGCGGTCGCGGTGATCTTGGCTCTGCAGGTCGTGATCGGCGCTCCGGCGCACGCTCAGTCCTGTGGTGAGGCACCAAATCCCGAACGGCCGGGCGCGGGCATGGTCGGCGCGCTCGACCCGCCCGTCGGCAACGGCCTGCCCGGCTCGCCGTACCTCGAGTACGGCTACGCGGGCATGGTCTGGCACAACTACAACTCCAAGTGCAACGTCCTGCCCGACGCCAACGCCACGATCGACACGTGGGCGGGCAACGAGCTGTTCAGCATCGGCAAGAACATCGTCGGCGCCACGAACGCGTTGCACTACACGGTGATGGGCCGCGGTCTGCTGGTCCCGCTGGACGACGCCGTGAAGAACGGCGTGCAGAAGGTCTACGACAACGTCTACCTGCGCTGGTTCGGCCTGGTGGCGCTGATCCTGGCGATCATGATGTTCCGGCAGATCTGGACCGGCGACTTCGCCACGATCTCCAAACGCGGGCTCTGGGCGCTGGCGGCCATGTGGCTGGCAACGTCCACATTGGCCCTTCCACAGTTCTACAACCTCCTCGACAACACGCTGGTCTCCAAGACCTCGGAGATCCAGGCGGGGTTCATCGAGGCACCTGAAGAGCAAGGCACGCTTCACGTTCTGCCGACGAAGCTGCACGACGCGGTCGTCTACCAAAGCTGGCTGCGCGGCGCGTTCGGCACGCCGGAAGCACCCCAGGCCGCCGAGTACGGCCCGCGGATCCTCAAGGCCCAGGCGTGGACGACGACGGAGATCGCCGAGCACAAGGACGCGGACCAGGCCGCGCTCGAAGCCAAGAAGGCCGAGTGGAAGGCCTTGGAAGCTCAGCTCGGCACCTCGAAGGGCTACTTCGACGGCACCGACGGCAGCCGCACCGGCGCGGGATTCCTGGCGCTGCTGCAGTCCATCGCCTTCTCGTTGTTCCAGCTGTTCGCGAAGGCCGCGGTGCTGCTGGCCCAGCTGCTGCTGCGCATTCTGACCTTGGCCGGACCGCTCATCGGTCTCGTCGCGCTGCTCCACCACGACCTGCTGCGCAAGGTCGCTCGCGCCGCCGCCGTGACGGTGTTCAACGTGCTGGTGCTCGCGGTTCTGGCGGGCGTGCACGCGTTGCTGCTGCAGGCGATCTTCAACGCGACCGGGCTTTCGTTGCTCACCAGGACTTTGCTCGGCCTGATGCTGACACTCGTGTGCTTCGTGATCGGCAAACCGTTGCGCCGCATGTGGCAGATGGTCGAGATGTCGGTCGGCTCCGCGAGCAACGTCCTGCCGATGAGCGGTGGCGTCCTGTCGAAGATGATGGGCCGCAAGAAGCAGGTGGGCCCGACGCCGCAGGACGAGTTCTGGGAGTCCGTGCGGGAGAACGAGACCGACGAAGCGGCACCACAGCGCGGACGCAGTCGTGTGCGCCCGGAGGCCTCGAGCCCCGTCATGGCCACGGCTCAGCGCCTCGACCGCGACTCGCAGCCCGGCCAGATCGTCAGCGGTGGCGACGGCTACGGCGTGCGCGCGGGTGCACTGCCCGCCGGATCGGGTCCTGCCGCGTTGCCGGCCGCCCGGTCGCGCGTGGTGGACAGCCCGCCGGTCACCGACAGGCAGTGGGACAGGGTCGACGACGCGGTGCTCGTGCCGTCGCGGTCCTCGAGCTACGCGGGTCCGGTGCAGGAACCTCGCAGGGCCGAGACAGAAGTGGTGGCAGGGCGTCAGGTGCACGTGATCTACCGACCGTCGCGCGGTTTCGAAGTCCGGGACAACTGAGAGGGGGGACGTAAGTGCCCATCCGCACCAACCGCGGCCGTGCCGCGGTCTACCGCAGGCTCTGGGGCTGGCCGCTGCGTTCCCCGCGGCACCTCGCCGCGTCGATCATCATCTTCGTGGTGATGGTCGTCGCCCTGGGCGTGATCATCCCGAAGGTGCTGGACCGCAAGCCTTCCGCGCCCACGACGGCCGCCGGTCAGTCGTCGTCGCAGGGCACCCAGGTCGGTCAGCTGCCGTCCAGCGGCGCCTCGCTGCCGACCAAGCAGCCGCCGCCGTCGAACACCGCCTCCGCCGCGCCTCCCGCCGCTGACGCCCAGCTGATCGCGGAGCTGTGGGCGGAGAGCTGGATCAAGCCGCCGCCGGACAACGACGTCAACAAGTGGCTCGCGCAGCTCCGTCCGTACACGACGGAGGAGTTCCTCGCGCAGATGGCGACGATCGACCCGAAGAACGTGCCGGACAAGATCATCCAGAAGGTCACGCCGAAGAAGTCCTACGTGTCCTCGGCGGACTTCGAGGTGGGCACCGACCTCGGCAAGGTCGTCATCACGCTGGTGAAGACGCCTACCAACGAGTGGCGGGTAAACAGCTACAAGAAGGCGGACTGACCATGCGCCTGATGCTGCTGATCGGAGCTCTCGTCGCGGTCGTCGTGATCGCGGTGGCCACGTCCGGCGTCACGCAGGTGGTCAGCAACTCCACGAACCCCGCGGCACAGGGCGGTCTGCGGCTGTCGAGCTGCAACGCGGCCATCGGGCCGTGGGACGCGGGTGGCGGCGACAAGGGCCAGCACGACGCGTCGCGGCTCAACGACGACCAGCGCAACATCGTCGCCCGGATCATCTCCATCGGCCAGGAGCGCAAGCTGCCGCCGCTCGCGTGGCAGGTCGCGATCCAGGCCGGCATGACCGAGTCGGGCCTGCGTCCGCTGAACTACGGCGACCGCGACTCGTTGGGCATCTTCCAGATGCGTCCGTCGATGGGCTGGGGCTCACCGGAACAGGTGACCGACCCGACGTACGCGATCAACAAGTTCTACGACGTGCTGCTGACGGTGCCGGACTGGGAGAGCAAGCGCCCCGGAGACTCGGCGCAGGCGGTGGAGCGGTCGGCGTTCCCAGACCGGTACCACAACTGGGAGTCCATGGCGGCGTTCCTGCTGGGCGAGCTGGGCCAGATCACCGACCCGGCGGGCTGCGGTTCCGGCGCCGGCCAGTTCCTGCTGGCGTCGAACGCGGCGGGCGTGGCGATCCAGTTCACCAAGGAGCAGATGGGCGAGCCGTACCTGTGGGGCGGCAACGGGCCCGACGCGTGGGACTGCTCGGGAATCCTGGTCAAGGCGTTCGCGGCGGCCGGCGTGAAGATCCCGCGCGTGGCGAACGACCAGTACGAACAGGGCGGCGCCCACCTCCCGGTGCGCGACGCCCAGGCAGGCGACCTGATCTTCTGGGCGACTGACCCGGCGAACCCGCGAACGGTGCACCACGTGGCCATGTACCTCGGCGGCGACGAGTACATCCATGCACCCCAAACGGGTGATGTCGTGAAGATCAGCAAGATCAACTGGGATTATCACGAGTTGATGCCGCTGGCCGTCCGGCCGGGCGTGTAGATCGCGGGGAGGCGCTGCATGTTCAACCACGACCCCATCCCGAGGCCTACCGGACCGCCCGCGTCGAGCACACCAGTGCGTGACTACATGGCGGCCGGTGGACCGGGTGTGTCGTCCGACTACGTGGTGGTGCCGCGGGCGCTGGCCGAGGCGATGCCGTTGCCCTGGCAGCAGCACTTCACCCACCTGCTCGCGGATTTCCATCGCACCTACGGCCACCTGAACTGGCCGATCTACCGGGTGGTGCCGTCGCGCTACGAGAAGCTCGCCGATCTCGACGAGGAGCAGCTGGCCGAGGTCGGCGTGATCATGGAGATCGACTCCGACGGTTCTCTGGTCTACCGGGACCGTTCCGGGCGTAAGATCGAGAACGCGGAGGACCGCACGGTGCTGGTCTCGTGTTTGGACCCGATCCCGTCGGAGTACGCCAACGCCAACCAGTCCACGCCGCCGAGGGGATTCCCGGCGCCATTGGGAGGCGAACGCCGATGAGCGACACAAGCGGTTGGTACTACTGCCTGACCCACCAGACGGTGGAGCACGGCAAGGGCTGCAAGGGGCCTGACCGGATGGGGCCCTATCCGGACGAGGCCACCGCGGCCCGGGCTCTGGAGATCGCCCGCGAACGGACTCGTGCCGCTGACGAAGCGGACAAGAAGTTCCGCGGCGACGACGAGGACTGAGATTTGAAACGAGGCCCGGAGCGCGTGCTCCGGGCCTCGTTTCACGTCAGCAGCTGGTGATGTTGAAACCGAACCCGGCGATCGTGGTGCCGTCGAAGCGGAAGCACACCGTCGAAGCGGAGCCCTGGCCGAAGGTGAAATAGGTGCTCTTGCCCGCGTCCGCCGCGCCGCGAATCGTCCAGCCGTCCCAGTCGTCGAGGTACACGCGCATGTAGGCGTCCCCTCCGGAGTAGGCGCCGCGGGAGTTGACGTACCTGGTCTCGGGCGCGCCGCCGTTGGGGTATCGGCCCTGCCAGACCTTCGCCGTGGCGTGATAGGCGCCGTAGTTGTGGAAGTAGATGTCGATGGCGCGGTTGGCCGCGTGGCTGGTGCCCGCGGTCAGCGCCAACGCTGCCACGACGGTTGTCGTGAGCGCCCCGAGGCGCAGTGCCACGCGTTTGATCGGACTGTTCATCAGCGATCGTTCACCTTTCGGAAACCTTTCAGGGAATCGCTTCCGAGGCGAACGTAGGTCCATTCTCTAACTATCTGATAATTGCGCTCCAATTGAGACCGGATGCGCTGGTGAAATAGTGTGCAATTGACGGGGAATTGACCGCGACTTGAGGTTCTGGCCTGATCGCCTAGTCTGTGCGCCGTGGCTTCAATGGTGATCCGCACCGGTCGTGCTGACCTGGCGTTCGACGGCATCCGAACCGAGTTCGGGCTGCGGTCCTCGTTCCCCGCTGCCGTACTGGCCGAGGCCGAGGCAGCGGTCTCCCGTTCGGTGGACGACCGCCCCGACCTCACGTCGATCCCGTTGGTGACGATCGACCCGCCCGGCGCGAAGGACCTGGACCAGGCGCTTTGTGTGCTGCGGTCCGGCGACGGCTTCGTCGTGCACTACGCGATCGCGGATCTCGGGGCGTTCGTGACGCCGGGTGGCGCGCTGGACGCCGAGGTCCGGCAGCGCGGGCAGACCATCTACCTGCCTGATGGCAACGTGCCGCTGCATCCGACCGTGTTGTCGGAGGGTGCGGCCTCTCTCTTGCCCGGCGTGGTGCGGCCTGCGGTGCTGTGGACGTTCACGTGTTCGGCCGAGGGTGTGCCGACCGCCGTCGAGGTTCGGCGGGCGTTGGTGCGGTCGCAGGCTCAGTTCGACTACGCGTCGGTGCAGGAGACGTTCGACTCCGGCAACCCGCATCCTTCCGTCGCTGCTCTGGCCGAGTTCGGACCGTTGCGGCGGGCGCTGGCTCGTGAGCGCGGGGCCATCGAGCTGCAGCTGCCGGAGCAGGAGATCGAGTCCAACGGCGACGGGTGGAAGCTCGTCACCCGGCCGCGGGCTGCTGTGGACTCGTGGAACGCCGAGATCTCGTTGATGACCGGGATGGCAGCGGCGTCGATCATGCTGAAAGCCCGCGTCGGGATCCTGCGCACGTTGCCGAATCCGGACGCCGAGGCAGTGGCTTCCCTGCGGAAGTCCGCGGCGGCGCTGAAGGTGCCGTGGCCTGCCGAGATGTCGCCGGGTGCGTTCCTGGCCGGACTGGACGCCTCGAAGCCCGAGGCGTTGGCGCTGTTCACGGACGCCACGCGGTTGTTGCGCGGTGCTGGGTACACGGCGTTCAACGGTTCCGTGCCCGAGGTGACCACGCATGCTGGCGTTGCGGCGTTGTACACACACGTGACCGCGCCACTCCGCCGGTTGGTCGACCGGTTCGCGACCGAGGTGTGCCTGGCGGTGTCGGCGGGGCAGGAGCTGCCCGCGTGGCTGGCCGAGGCGTTGCCGCAGCTGCCGTCGCTGATGGGCGCGTCGGATTCGGTGGCGGCGAAGGTCGAGCGGGCGGCGCTGGACCTGGTCGAGGCGTGGGTGCTCGCCGGACGGGTGGGGCAGGAGTTCGAGGCCGTGGTGCTGCGGTCGGGTGAGCACGAGGCCGAGGTGTTCATCGCGAACCCGCCGGTGCTGGCCAAGTGCGCGGGGAAGCGCCTGCCGGAGGCCGAACGGATTCGCGTCCGCTTGGAAGAAGCGGATCCTGCTGAACGGCGGGTTCGGTTCAGGGCGGTCTGAGCTACGAGCCCAAGGTCACGTTGCACAGCCCGCGCTTGGCCAACCGTGTGAAGATGCACGGGTGACAGAGATTCGTGACCTCACCGTTGGCGTCCTCGGCGGCACCGGAGCCCAGGGCAAGGGCCTCGCGATCCGCTGGGCCAAGGCGGGCCTCAAGGTGATCATCGGTTCCCGCAGCGCCGAGCGGGCCGAGCTGGCGGCCAAGGAGATCGTCGAGGTCGCCGGTGGCGACGTGCGGGGCGCGGACAACTCCGACTGCGCCGCCGACTCGGACATCGTGCTGGTCGCTGTCCCGTGGGACGGCCACGGCGACCTGCTCGCGTCGTTGCGCGACCAGTTGGCCGGGAAGATCGTCATCGACTGCGTGAACCCGCTCGGCTTCGACAAGCAGGGCCCCTTCGCCCTGCCCGTCACCGAGGGCAGCGCCGCCCAGCAGGCCGAGGTGCTGTTGCCGGAGTCGCGCGTCACCGCCGCGTTCCACCACGTGTCGGCCGTGTTGCTCGCTGATTTGAACGTGTCCGAAGTGGACATGGACGTGCTCGTGCTGGGCGACGACCGCGAGGCCACCGACACCGTGCGGGACCTGGCCGAGCTCGTGCCCGGCTTCCGCGGCGTCTACGGCGGCGGCTGCGCAACGCCCACCAGGTCGAGGCGTTCACCGCGAACCTCATCGCGATCAACCGGCGCTACAAGGCGCACGCGGGCATCCGCGTCACCGATGTCTGAGGACGACCTCGGCACCCCGGTCGACCCGGGTGAGGTCCGCCGGGTGGTCTCGCTGGTCCCGTCGCTGACCGAGTCGCTGGCCGCGACCGCGCCGGAGCTGCTGGCCGGTGCGACCGACTTCTGCACCCACCCGGCCGGGCTGGACGTGCCCCGGGTCGGCGGGTCGAAGTACCCGGACCTGGCCCGGGTCCGGGAGCTGGCGCCCGACCTCGTCCTCGCCAACGCCGAGGAGAACCAGCTGGCCGACGTCGAGGTGCTGCGGG
>JAVXWK010000341.1:0-6232 GCA_032230575.1 Pseudonocardiales bacterium
GACGTCCAGCAACCCGTGCGAAGCGCAGTACTCGTCGCTGAACACCGTGTCGAAGTACCGCTGCGGCCCATCCGGGAACACGGCCGCGATCCGCGTGCCCGCAGGAGAAGTACGTGCTAACCAGGACGCCACCAAGGCGACGGCCCCCACGCTCCAGCCACCGCTCGCGTAGTGCCGCGAAGCCAGCGTCCGGCACGCCCAGACGGCCTCGGCCGGATTCACCCAGTGCACCTGCGAGAAAGCCGGGTAGTCGACGTTGCGCGGGAAGATGCTCGACCCGAGCCCGCGCATCAGCCGGGTGCGCGCCGGTTGGCCGAAGATCGTCGACCCGATGGTGTCGACTCCGACCAGTCGCAACGACGGAAAGTGCTGCCGCAGCACCGAAGCCACCCCGGCCGAGTGGCCACCGGTGCCCACCGCGCACACCAGCACGTCGACTTGCCCGAGCTGAGCCGCCAGCTCGTGAGCCAGCGGCGCATACCCGGCCACGTTGTCCGGGTTGTTGTACTGGTCGGGGCAGTACGCGCCGGGCAACGACGACAGCAGCTCGGCCACGCGCGAGCGGCGTGCCTCCTGCCAGCCGCCGGTCGGATGCGGACTCTCGATGATGTCCACCGTGGCGCCGTAGGCACGCAGCATCCGCCGGATGATCGGTTCCAGGCCGGGATCGGTCACCAGGGTCACCGGGATGCCGTGCACGACCCCGGCGAGCGCCAGCCCGAGGCCGAGCGTGCCGCTGGTCGACTCGACGATGTGGCCGTCACGAGCCAGATCACCGCGTTCCAGCGCGCGGCCGATCATGTGCAGAGCGGCGCGGTCTTTCATGCCACCGCCGGGGTTGCCGCACTCCAGCTTCGCCCAGAAGCCGGAAGGTGAAGTGCGGGAGAGTTCATCGATCCACAGCACTGGCGTGTTGCCGACGATGCCCGCGGGCGTGTTGCGGTCCAGAACAGGAACAGGCATGGGGGAGTCCCTCGGAAAGATGTGGTGACAGGCCGGTTCGAGAGCGCGCGACAAGACGACAGGACCACGGGAGGTCCTGTCGTTTCGCGCGAAGGGCGGCGGCCTACGTTCGGGAGATACCGAGGTCGAGCAGCAGTGCGCGTCCGGAGCGGGAGTGCTCAGGACGCCACGGACAGGACCGCGCCGTGGCGGCGGGACGTGCGACGTGCGCGACGTCGACGTCCGGCACGGTGATCGAGGCGGCGCCGGCCTGAACGGCGGCCTGGGCGGGCGCGGCGGCGGACAGGTGGTGGGTGTCGCCGTGGTGGCAGAACTCCCCGGAGATGCCGGGCACGAACGCGGCGTCGTGGGTGGGCTCGGGCGAGCACGCCGGGTTGAGCACCAAAACCGCGAGGAGCATCAGTGCGACGACGACGGCAAAGCGACGCCCTGTCGTCAAGTGATTCCCCACGGTCACCAACCTACCGGCACGCGAGATCTTGTAAAGCCTCTTGATAGGTTAGGTAAGCCTAATCTCAGGAGGTGGACAAGTGCGCAGGACAGTCGCCGCGGTTCTGCTGCTCGGCCTGGTGGCCGGCTGCGGAGGGAACGCTCCGACGGAGCAGTCGGGTGGCCAGTGGTCGTTCAAGGACGACCGCGGCAAGGAGGTCACCGCGCCGAAGCGGCCCGAGCGCGTCGTCGCACAGGTGTCCGCGGCCGGTGCGCTCAAGGACTACGGGATCAACGTCGTCGGCACGTTCGGCCCGCTGAAGCGCTCCGACGGCAGCACCGACCCCGAGGCCGGCAGCATCGACCCGAGCCAGGTCACCGACATCACCGGTCCCGGCTACGGCGAGATCGACTTCGAGAAGTTCGCCTCGCTGAACGCCGACCTGGTCGTCGCGGGCTACTACCCGGAGGTCACCGGGCTGTGGCACCTCACAGCCGAGTTCGAGGAGAAGGCGCTCAAGGTCGCCCCGACCGTCGGCATCGGACAGTCGAAGATCCAGCTGCCGGACGGGATCAAGCGCTTCCGCGAGCTCGCGAAGTCCCTCGGCGCGGACGTCGACTCGGCGAAGGTGAAAGCCGACGAGGCAGACTTCACCACGGCCGCCGACCGGCTCAGGGCCGTCGGCAGGAAGATGACGGACGCCGGCCAGAAGATCCAGGTCGTCGGCGCGGACCCGAAGCTCTTCTACGTCGCCGTGCCCGCCCGCAACCCGGATCTCGACTGGTACCAGAAGGAGCTCGGGCTGCCGCTGCTGACGCCGGACAAGCCCGACACCGAGGGCGGCGGCTACTTCCAGTCGCTGTCGTGGGAGAACTCCGGCACCTACAAAGAGCACGTGATCATGTGGGACACCCGCCAGCACGTCCTCGACCCCGAGAAGATGAAGGAGGGCCACCCGGTCTTCCAGGCGCTGCCCGCCGTGCAGGCCAACCGGCTCGTTGAGTGGAGCGCGGTCGCCCCGCTCAGTTACGCCTCGTACGCCAAGATCATGAACAAATTGGCTGACCAGCTCGAACAGGTGTTGGCACGATGACCGTGTGCTGACGCTTCTGAAGGACAACGGCCCGCTGCGAGTGCTCTGCACCGCACGGGTCGTTTCTGTTGTCGGGGACGCGCTCAGCCTCGTCACGCTGATGCTGCACGTGCAGTCCGTGCTCGGGAAGGCGGTCGCGGTCGCCGCGCTGCTGCTCGTGGGCGACTTCGCGCCGTCGCTGCTCAGTCCGCTCACCGGAGTCATCAGCGACCGGTTCGACCGGCGCACGGTCATGATCGTCTGCGAGCTCGCGCAGGGCGTGCTGCTGGCGGCCATCGCGTTCACGCTGCCGCCGTTGCCGGTCCTGCTCGTGCTGGTCGGTGTGCGGGCGGTGATCGGGCAGATCTTCATCCCGGCCTCGCGGGCGGCCGTGCCGAGTCTGGTGGCGGAGAAGGATCTCGGGCAGGCGAACACCGCGCTGGGCCTGGGTTCCAACAGCGCCGACGTGATCGGGCCGTTCCTCGCCGCCGCGCTGCTGACGTTCCTCGACACGCGTGGTGTTCTGCTCGTGGACGCCGTTTCGTTCGGTGTGTCCGCGTTGTTGTTGCTGCGACTGCCGAGGCTGATGGTCGCGTCGGAGCCAGGGGAGTCCGTGTTCGCCGACGCCAAGGAAGGTCTGGGCGAGATCTGGCGCAACCGGGCGCTGCGGATCATCTTCCTGGGCTTCTGCGGAGTGGTGGCGTGCACGGCGATCGACGACGTCGCCGTGCTGCAGCTGACCGTCGTGGTGTTCGGGCAGTCGGAGAGCGTCGCGGGCGTCATCCTCGGCGCGGTCGGCATTGGTCTGCTGATCGGGTATGCGTTGCTGGCCAAGGGATCAACGCGGATGAGCATGGTCGCGATGCTCGTCACCGGGTTCGCGATCAGCAGTGCGGGCAACCTGTTCACCGGTCTCGCCTGGGGCGTCGCGTCGGCGTTCGCGCTGCAAGCCGTGCGCGGGCTGGGCATCGCGGCGATGGACGTCGCGCACAGCACGCTGATCCAGCGGCTCGTGCCCGGTGATCGGACGGGCAGGGTGTTCGGCAACTTCTACGGTGGGATCGGTGTGGCGGCAGCAGTTTCGTACATCGGCGGTGGTCTGCTCATCGATGTCATCGGGCCGCAGCTGACGTTGATCACCGCCGGCAGTGCCGGGGTGCTGGTGGCCGCGGGGGTGGTTGCCGCTTCACCCACAAGAGGTGTTGAGTGGGAATCAGCCTCTTGAGGGGAGAAGGCGTATGTGGGGGAAGCGCGTTGCTGTCCTTGCCATGTCACTTTTACTGGTCGGAACGACCGCGTCCGTCGCGCAGGCTGACACCGGGGTCGTGCCTGCTTCGACGTCGTGGGTGTCCGCTGACCGCGGCTGGGTGCTCGGTGTCGACACCCTGTGCCAGACCGCGAAATGCCCGCAGCTCGTCCGCACGCTCGACGGCGGCACGACGTGGAACCGGGTGAGGACACCGGCTCTGTCGATCCCGGAGACCGACCGGCTGCGGGTGGTCTTCGCGAACGACGCCGCGGGCATGGTGACCGACGGCGAGCAGCTGTTCGTCACCAGCAACGGCGGTAACCTCTGGCAACCGTCGGGTATCAAGGGAACCGTTGGGGCCCTTGGGTTCGACGCGAACGGGTTCCTCGCGGTGATCTACGACGGCACGTCCAGCAGGCTGTTCCACCGCGAGCTGTGGTTCGGCTCGTGGCAACCGGTGCCGGGCGTCGAGGTCAAGGGCCGGGCGTTCGGCGAGATCGCTGAAGGCCAGGTCTCGCTGTCCACGTTCGGCGTGGAGAACCGGTACTGGACCCGGTCTCCGGCGGGCTGGCTGGAAGAGCCCGCGCCGTGCGACATCTTCGCGGCGACGCAGCTCGGCGAGGTCGGCACCGACCGGTACGCCTTGTGCAGCTTCGATCCCGGCTTCGGGAACATGACCAAGGAGCTGCGCAGGTCCGACGGCGGGCCGTTCAAGACGATCAGCACGCCGCCGCGCGAGGGCATCACGACGGGCTTCGCGATCTCACCGGAGGCGGCGCTCGTGGCCGCGACCGGGCGGGACTGGTCGTTCGTGCACCGCGGTCCCGGCGAGAAGTGGGACACGCTGCTCACGCTGGGAGGGCCGCCGTTCGAGGACCTGGCGTTCTCGGACGCCAAGCACGCCACGCTCGTGCGCGGCGGGCCTGGTCATGAGTTCGCCGAGGTGTATCGGACCGAGGACGCCGGCATCAACTGGAAGCTCGTGAAGATCTAGATACCCTGGGCTCATGGAGCCTTTTGACCAGGGGATGCTCGACGTCGGCGACGGCAACCGGATCCACTGGTACGTGGTCGGCGATCCCGACGGCAAGCCCGCCGTGCACCTGCACGGCGGGCCCGGCGCTCCGGCGAAGTACGCGGGGAAGTCGTTCGACCAGCAGAAGTTCAAGGTCGTGGTCTTCCACCAGCGCGGCTGCGGCAGGAGCACACCGCACGCGAGCGACCCGGCCGCGGACATGAGCGTCAACACCACTGATCACCTGATCGCGGACGTCGAGGAGCTGCGCGAGCACCTCGGCATCGAGAAGTGGCTGGTGTACGGCGGGTCGTGGGGCAGCACGCTCGCCCTCGCCTACGCGCAACGCCACCCCGAGCGCGTCACCGAGATGATCCTGGTCGCGATCACCACGGCGTCGAAGCGCGAGCTGGACTGGCTGTACCAGGGCGTTTCCCGGTTCTTCCCGGAAGCCTGGGCCCGCTACAGCGCCCACGTCGGCGACGCGCCGGACGTGGTCCGCGCCTACGCCGACCTGATGGAGGATCCCGCGCGGCGTGAGCAGGCCGCCGCCGAGTGGTGCTGGTGGGAGGACACCGTGCTGTCGCTGGAGAGTTTCGGCAGTCCCGCCGTGTTCAGCGACCGGCCGGACGACGACCTCATCGCGTTCGTGCGGATCTGCGCGCACTACTACGCGAACCTCGGTTTTCTGGAGGACGGCTCACTTCTGCGCGACATCGGCAAGCTCGCGGGCATCCCGGCCGCGCTGATCCACGGCCGTCGCGACATGAGCTGTCCCGCCGACACCGCCTACGCGCTGGCGCGGGCGTGGCCGGACGCCGAACTGACCCTTGTGGACGACAGTGGCCACAAGGGCAGCCCCGCGTTCAACGAGGCGATTCAGGCCGCGGTCAGGAGGTTCTCCCCGTGACGCAACGCAAACCGCACGGCATGGACTTCGAGTCGTGGATCGACAGGCAGATCCGCGAAGCCCAGGAACGCGGCGAGTTCGACGATCTGCCGAGCGCGGGCAAGCCGTTGCCCGGCGCGGGTGAACCGCTCGAGGAAGACTGGTGGCTCAAGAAGAAGGTCCGGGAGGAAGAGGGCACGGCAGGGTTGCCCCCTTCCCTGGTGTTGCGCAGGCAGGCCGAGACCGCCAGGACCCGTGCCCTGGCGGCCAAGACCGACGACGAGGCGCGCGCGATCATCGAGAAGATGAACGCGGAGATCCTCGACGCGTTGCGCAAACCGTTGTCCGGTCCGCCTTTGAACCTCATGCCGTTCGACGTCGACGCGGTGGTGCGTGAGAGGAAGGGGTCCTCACGCGCCGAGTGAGCGTCAGCTCGCGTTGATGTCGATGCAGGAGTAGAACGCGTTCGAAGTGTCGCCGATGTTCCACACGGCCAGGACCTTGTGCCTGCCGGCGGAGCCGACGTTGACGCTGTGGGACACGGTGGCCGGCGGCTGCTGGTTGTTGCCGCTGAAGTTCGCGACCTTGCGGCCGTCGACGAAGTAGTCGTAGTC
>JAVXWK010000351.1:0-5670 GCA_032230575.1 Pseudonocardiales bacterium
CGGTACTCGATCAGCGCAGTCGACCCGAACAACGGTGGTGTGAAGGCATATTCGCCGGGCAACGATCCTGCTTTCGACTACGCGGGTGGGGTGCTGAAGGAGCCGGGCCCGGCGTTCTTCCCGTTCACCGCCGTGGCGGCGCAGCAGACGGGCATGAAGCTCGAAGAGGTCGGGAACGAGTTGATCGTGCACGCCGCGCGTCAGGCCGGTGTGCCGGAAACCGTTGTGGTCGGCGGAAAAGAGACGAAGCTCTTCGGTGACGAGACGAAGGTGCGGCCGTTCGACCTCGCGGCGGCGTACGCGACGTTCGCGGCGGAGGGCCTGCGTCGCGACGCGCACTTCGTCACCCACGTCACCGACGTCAACGGCACCACGCTGTACCGGGCGGAGACCAAGGGCGTGCCGGCGTTCGGCCCGGTTCCGGGACGGAGCAAGGACATCGCGAACCTGGTCACCGCCGCGCTGCGGGGCGACGCGGTCTGCGCGCCTGTGCCGTCGGATGTCGCGTGCAGGCACGGCGAGTGGCGGTTCGCGCAGGACCAGGTCGGGCACGCGTGGATGGTCGCTTTCAGCCCGCGGATCTCGGTTTCCGTGTTCGTCGGCAGCGCTCAGCCGGGCACGCCCGCGGTCGACAGGGACGGCAAGGCGGTCGTGGGTTCCGGTCTGCCGGACAAGCTCTGGGACGCGTTCGAAGAGAAGCTGACGCAGTGGTGAAGCGATCGCTGGCCGCGCTCCTGCTGGTCGCCGTGGTCGTTGGATACGTTGTGTGGCAACGGCCTGAAGAGCCGGTGTCGCCGCCAGTGCCGCCGAAGCCCGTCGTGCTCGAGTACGCGGACGGTTCCAGGATGTGGAGTTCCTCCGACGGCCAGCCTCAGCCGAGGGTGGTGCAGCGGGTGCTTCAGGAGATGTCCGAGGTGTCAGTGCCGTACAACTCGCTCGCGGGTGCCGGCGGTGTCGTTCGCACGACGATCGACGCGAGGGCGCAGACAGTCGCGGCCGCGGTCCTCGGCCGGCTGGTCGCCGTGAAACCCCGGTCGGACGGGTCTTATCCGCAGGAGAGACCAGACGCCGGGATGACGGCGGTCGATCCGGCGTCGGGTGGGGTGCGGGTGTACCTCCCTGGTTTCGGCTGGGAAGAGGACCTCGCGGGTGGCGTGGCACAGCAGGTGACACCTGGGTTGTTCGGGCCGCTCACCGGTGTGCGGGACATGGAGAAGGAGCGGATGACGGCGCTCGACGTGACCGCCGCGTACGCGACCCTGGGTGCGGCGGGGGTCGAACGCAAGCCGCACCTCGTCTCGACCGTGACCGGCGCGGACGGTTCGACGCGGTACCAGGCGCCGGACACCGCCAAGCCGGTGATCGGTGAGCACGTCGTGGACCGGATCACCGCTTCGTTGAAGGAGGACGCCGTGTGCAACGGGGTCCCGTGCGTGCCCTATGCGGCTCCGTGGATGGTCGGCTACACGCCACAGCTCGCGGTCACCGTGTACGTGAAGAAGGCCGACGTCGCCGACGCCGGCCTTCCGCGGGTGATCTGGCAGGAGTTCCTGGCTGAGCTCTCCGGGTGAGATTCACCCGATGTGCCAGGTGTGCACCGGTTCTCCCGCGTGCATCAGCTCCATGTACCGCTTGAGCATGCCGGACAGCGCGGCCTCGCGGGACAGGCCGCGTTCCTCCAGCAGCGCAACGGTTTCCCGCTGCCACGACGATCCGGTGCGCCGCGCCAGGCAGCGCTGCTCGATCACGCCGAGGTAGCGCTCGCGGGCCTCGTCGGAGACACCGCAGTCGCGCAGACCCTCGTGTGCCATCGGCAGCAGGCGGCGCAACACCAGTTCGTCCGGCGGGATCCAGCCGATGCCGGGCCAGTACAGCTGGGCGTTCATGCCGTGCCTGGCACCGGTGTAGAGGTTCTCCTCGGCCGCCTGGAACGACATCTGCGTCCACAGTGGACGTTCCTGGGCGGTGAGGGCGCGCTGGGTGCCGTAGAAGAAGGCGGCGTTGGCCATCGTGTCGAGCACTGTCGGTCCCGCGGGCAGGACGCGGTTCTCGACGCGCAGGTGCGGCACACCGTAGACGACGTCGTAAACCGGGCGGTTCCTGCGCCAGATCGTGCCGTTGTGCAGGCGCAGCTCGGAAAGTCGAGGCGCGCCACCGGCTTCGAGGGTCTCGATCGGGTCCTCGTCGTCGGTTTCGGGCAGCAGGCTCGGGAAGTAGCGCACGTTCTCCTCGAGCAGGTCGAAGATCGACGTGATCCAGCGTTCACCGAACCACACGCGCGGGCGAACCCCTTGGTTCTTCAGCTCGTCCGGACGGGTGTCGGTGGCCTGCTGGAAGAGCGGGATGCGGGTCTCGTGCCAGAGCGCTTTGCCCAGCAGGAAAGCGGAGTTCGCGGCGATCGCGACCTGCACTCCCGCGAGGCACTGCGCGGCGTTCCAGTGTCCGGCGAAATGCGTCGGCTCGACCTGCAGGTGCAGCTGCACCGAAGTGCAGGCCGCCTCGGGGAGAATCGACTCCGCGTACGTGAGGAGCTTCTCGGGCCCCTTGCCCGGCATCGCCGGACCTTCCATGTGCAGCACCATCTCCTCGCCGCGGGCCGCGAAGATGGTGTCGTTGAGCAGCGCGTACCTCGGGCTCTCGGAGAGCCACTTCCGGTCGAAGTGCCGCTCCCGCAACGTGGGCAGCACGCCGATCATGGCGAGGTTGGCACCGACGTCGTGGGCCTTGGAGTCGGCACTGTCGAGCGACGAGCGCAGTTCCTCTTCCAGGCCAAGCATCTCACCTCCCGCGAGCTCGCGCGGCGGGACGTTGATCTCCAGGTTCTGCTGTCCCAGCTCCAGTGTGTAGGAGGGATCGTCGATCTTCTCGAGCACCTCCGAGTTCGCCATCGCCGGGCGCATCGCGTCGTCGACGAGGTTCAGCTCGATCTCGAGCCCCATCTGCCGACGGGGAAAGGAAAACGTGTCTTCGGCCAGCATCGTGGAAAACGCGTCGAGACTTCGCTGCATCTTCTCGCGGTAGCGCTGGCGATCTTCTCTGGTGAACGTGCGGCTGGACACTTCGCTTCCCATGCCGCTACCCCTTCGCTCGGCGCCGGTGGGCGCGGGCCAGGCGGAACGCCAAACGTGACACAGCGGAAACCCCCTTTACATCGCCCAAATCGGTGCTCTCTGTCACGCTGAGGTAACAACCAGCGATCATCCGCTGGTCGGGCGTGCGCGGTTCCGCCCTCCGGACTACCTCGCCTGTTCCACATCGGGCCGGATGCGAAACTTCCGCGGTGGCAAAGGTGATCGAGATCAACGACCCGGCCGATCCGCGGCTGGACGACTTCCGGGACCTGTCGACGGCCGATCGCAGGCCAGACCGCCCGGGAGGCCGTGGTCTGGTCATCGCCGAGGGCGTCGTGGTGGTGGAACGTCTGCTGGCCTCGCCGTACCCGGTGCGCGGGCTGCTCGGCGTGCGGAGGCGGGTCGAGGCTTTGGACCTCGCTGACCTGGACGTTCCCGCTTACGTGACGTCGGCGGAGATCATGGCGGAGGTCGTCGGGTTCCACCTGAACCGAGGCGTGCTGGCGGCCGCGGACCGCGCTCCCGCAGTGTCGTTCGACGAGCTGGCAGACCGTTCGACGCGCCTGGCCGTGCTCGAAGGCGTGGGCGACCACGAGAACCTGGGCTCGATCTTCCGCAACGCCGCCGCGCTGGGCGTGGACGGCGTGGTTCTGGGGCCTGGCTGCAGCGATCCGCTGTATCGACGCAGTGTGCGGGTGTCGATGGGCCACGTGCTGCGCGTGCCGTTCGCTACCACGGATCAGTGGCCTTCGGCGCTGAACATGTTGCGGCACAAGGGGTTCACAGTTGCCGCTCTGACGCCCCGCGCGTCCGCCCAGCACCTGGCGGACGCCGGCCTGCGCGGACGGCGGGTGGCGGTGCTGCTGGGGTCCGAGGGGCCGGGGCTGACCGAGGAAGCGATCTCCGCGGCTGATGTGACCGTGCGGATCCCGATGTCGTCCGGGGTGGATTCGCTGAACGTGGCCACCGCTGGGGCGGTGGCTTTCTACGCGCTCCTCTAGAGCAGCGTGAGGATCAGGACGAGCCAGGCGACGAGCACTCCGGTGACGACGCCGTACGCCACCCAGCGCCACACCGGGACCCTGCGGCCCAGCCACACGCTCGGCGCCAGGCCACCGACCACCAGGACGTTCGCGACCAGTGCGAGCCACCGGCTGGTCTCGCCCAGGCCCAGCGAGAGCGAGACCACGGTGACCGTGACGATCGCCGCGGTGATGAAGCTGACCGTCAGGCCGGTGCCCCACGGGGTGGGCTCGGGTTCGTGGGTAATGGGCGTCTCTGGTGCGCTTGCGAGCTCTTCCGGTGCCTCGACGCTGACCTGTTCACCGCTGACCGGGTCCGTGTAGCTGACCGGGGAGTTCATGGCGGCCGCGATCCGGCCCGCGAGCTGCTTGCCGCGGCGGGTGATCAGGGCGCCGGCCACGCCGTCCTTGGGGGTCTCGGTGCGCACGACCGCGTCGGCCACCTTCGCCCACTCGTGCAGCGCCTCGGCGAGGTCGGCGCCCAGCGGAAGGCTGTGCGGGTCGACCTCGCGCTCACCGGACTCGTCGTTCCCGGCGAGCACGGCGCGGCCGTCCCGGACTCGCAACTCCACGAACCCTCCCTCAGATCTTCCGTGCCTCGGCGCAGAACCTATCGGACGTCCCTAAGGACGTAGTGCGTCCGTTGCCCGCGCGAAGTAGTCGAACAACGTCCGCCGCTCCTGTTCGCTGTACCCGGCGAACAAGTCGCCGAGCTTCTTCCTCGCGGGCGCCAGCGCCTCGGCCAGCGGGACGGGCTCCCCGAGCGGCTCGACGATCACCTTGCGCCGGTCGTCCGGCGACGGGGTGCGCCGCACGAAGCCGCCCTCCTCGAGCCGGTCGATCAGCCGGGTCGTCGGACCTGTGGTGAGGCCCGTTTGCGCGGACAGTTCGCCGGGGGTCATCGGGCCGTTGAGGTCGAGGAGGTTCAGCGCGTACAGGTCGGTGCCGCCGAGGCCGCACGACCGCGCGGCGTGCAGCCCGTGCAGAACCATCGCGCCGACGTAGCGCCGGTAGACCTCGCTTGCGTCTGTTGACATCCACCCACCTCATCCATAATCTCTTCCTCAACGAAGAGACTTCCTAAGAGAAGAGACTTCTTCAATGAAGAGAATCTAGCAAGGGGGAACGATGAGCGACGAAGTAGGCGTCCGGGCGTTGTTCGCGGAGCTCGCCGAGGCGTGGAACCGGGGCGACGGAGCGGCGTACGGGGAGTGCTTCACCGACGACGCGACCTACGTGGCCTGGGTGGGTACGACCTACCGCGGCGGCAAGGACATCGGACGGTCGCACCAGGTGCTGTTCGACACCTACCTCAAGGGCACGAAGCTCACCACCGAGGGCGACGTCGACGTGCGGTTCTACGGCGAGGACACGGCCGTGCTGACGTCCCGCGGCGATGTCGGGAAGAAGCAGAGCAAGGGCACCAAGGTCCAGACGTTCACGCTGGTCCGGCGCAACGGCATGTGGAAGATCGCGGCGTTTCAGAACACCAAGCGCCACTCCCTGTTGGAGCGGATCTCGTTCAAGTTCCAGCCGGGCATCCGGCCGGCTGCGTGAGTTCGTGAGGGCGCGGTCGC
>JAVXWK010000352.1:0-7414 GCA_032230575.1 Pseudonocardiales bacterium
TCTCGGCAGAGGAGATCGCCGCCGTGCAGCGCGGGCAACGCTGAGATCGAGGTCTTCCCCGGCACCCCCAGGGCCGGGGAAGACCTCGAATTCTGTGCACGTTCCCAGCTGAGATTACATCAAGTCTTGATTCGATCACGGATGTGCTGTTCCATCTGAACTTGTCGCCGCATTGCCACTGTGTACGTTCACGGATCTTCGATCTGTGACGGATTGACAACGTTGTCATCTTCGGTACCGATGGAGGTCTCGTGGCCACAAGAATCAAGCGAAGCGACCATCTGCGGTGGGCAGTGATGACGTGGCGATCTCTCCGTGCGGTCGTGGTCGGCCTGCTCCTGCTGGCCACCGGCGTGGTGACGGCTCCGGCCGCTACCGCTGACACCACTGGAATCTCCGCCGCCGCACCCACGCGGATCATGACGCTGGGAGACTCGATCACCGGGTCGCCGGGCTGCTGGCGGGCGCTGCTGTGGCGGCACCTGCGCGACACCGGCTACACCAACGTGGACTTCGTCGGCACGTTGCGGGCGCCCGGCTGCGGGTTCGCCTACGACGGCGAGAACGAGGGCCACGGCAGCTACCTGGCGACGAACATCGCGCGGGACAACCAGCTTCCTGGCTGGCTGAACTCGACGCGGCCGAACGTCGTGCTGATGCACCTCGGCACCAACGACGTGTGGAACAACATCCCGGCGGCGACGATCCTCAACGCCTACACCAAGCTGCTGGGTCAGATGCGGGCGAACAACCCGTCGATGAAGCTCGTCGTCGCGAAGATCATCCCGATGAACCCGTCCGGCTGTCCGGCCTGCGGGCAGAGGGTGATCGCGCTGAACAACGCGATTCCCGGCTGGGCACGGGCGAACAGCACCACCGCGTCGCCGATCACCGTGGTGGACCAGTGGACCGGCTTCAACACCGCTGCCGACACCACCGACGGCGTGCACCCCAGCAGCACCAGCGGCATCCAGAAGATGGAGAAGCGCTGGTACCCCGCGGTTGTCTCGGCACTGCGCGGCGTCCAGTCCGAGGAGCTCTCGACGGCGGCTGCCGGCCTGCGAGTGAACGGCACGCGGATCGTCGAGGCGAACGGGTCGGCGTTCGTGATGCGCGGGGTGAACCACGCGTATGCCTGGTACCAGAGCCAGACGAGCTCGTGGGCGAACATCAAGTCGTTCGGCGCCAATACGATCCGGGTCGTGCTGGGCAGCGGGCAGCGGTGGAGCGCGACGCCTGCTTCCGAGGTCTCGCGGATCATCGGGCTGTGCAAGCAGAACAAGATGATCTGCGTGCTGGAGGTCCACGACACCACGGGTTACGGCGATCAGAGCGGCGCCGCGACCCTGGACCAGGCGGCGAACTACTGGGTCAGCATCGCCAACACGTTGAAGGGCCAGGAGAACTACGTCGTCATCAACCTCGGCAACGAGCCGTTCGGCAACAACGCCTCGGCGAGTTCGCGGTGGGCCAGTTCGACGACCAACGCGATCAAGCGGCTGCGCAGTGCCGGGCTTCAGCACCTGCTGATGGCCGACGCGCCGATGTGGGGCCAGGACTGGCAGAACATCATGCGCGACAACGCCGCCACGGTGTTCAACGCCGACCCGCAGCGCAACACCGTGTTCTCCGTGCACATGTACGGCGTCTACAACACGGCGGCGAAGGTCAACGCGTACTTCGACGCGTTCCGGACGACGGGGCTGCCGTTGGTGGTGGGCGAGTTCGGTGACCGGCACAGCGACGGTGACGTGGACGAGAACACGATCATGGCGCAGGCCCAGTCGCGCGGGATCGGGCACCTCGGGTGGTCGTGGAGCGGGAACGGCGGCGATGTCGCGTACCTCGACATGGCCACCGGGTTCAACCCGTCGCGGCTGACCTCGTGGGGACAGCGGTACCTCAACGGCGCCAACGGGGTCCGGCAGACCTCGAAGCAGGCCACGACCTACGGCTGAGGTCTGTCCTCCAGGACAAACCGATGTCATGGGCTTTGTCCGCACCGGACAGGTCCGGCCGGTGGGCCACTCGGCGGTGTGGTACCGGATTTCCCCGTGGTTACAGTCCGATTTCTGGGAGCGCTCCCGGAAATCGGACTTCCCCTGTCGGCCTCAGGAGGCTGTTTTGTCCTGGCGATCTCTCCGAGCGGTGGTGGCAGGCCTGCTCCTGGCGGCCTGCGCGGTCATCGCTCCAACCCCTGCCAGTGCCGCCGCGCCCGCGCGGGTCATGGCCCTCGGCGACTCGATCACCGGCTCACCCGGCTGCTGGCGGGCACTGCTCTGGAAACACCTGCAGGACACCGGACATACCGACGTCGACTTCGTGGGAACGTTACCGGCGCCCGGTTGCGGGTTCACCTACGACGGTGACAACGAGGGTCACGGCGGGATCCTCGCTACGAACATCGTGCGGGACAACCAGCTTCCCGGCTGGCTGTCGTCGGCGCGGCCGGACGTCGTGCTGATGCACCTGGGCACCAACGACGTCTGGAACAACATCCCTGCGGCCACGATCCTCAGCGCCTACACCACGATGCTCGGCCAGATGCGCGCGAGCAACCCGGCGATCAAGCTGGTCGTGGCCCAGCTCATCCCGATGAACCCGTCCGGCTGCTCGGCGTGCGGGCAGCGGGTGGCCGACCTGAACGCCGCCATCCCCGGCTGGGCGCAGGCGAACAGCACGGCGGCCTCGCCGATCACCGTGGTCGACCAGTGGACGGGCTTCAGCACCGGCGCGGACACCACCGACGGCGTGCACCCCAACAGTTCCACCGGTATCCAGAAGATCGAGGCCCGCTGGTACCCGGCCGTGGTCGCGGCCCTGGGCGGCGGCAGCACCCCGACCGCCGGCCTGCACGTCGAGGGCACGCGGGTCGTCGAGGCCGGCGGCAGCCCGTTCGTCATGCGCGGCGTGAACCACGCCTACGTCTGGTACCCGAGCCAGAACCGGGCCTTCCCGGACATGAAGTCCTTCGGTACCAACACGGTGCGTGTCGTGCTCGGCAGCGGCCAGCGCTGGGGGCCGACGCCGGCCGCCGAGGTCACGAACGTCATCTCGTTGTGCAAGACCAACAAGATGATCTGCGTGCTGGAAGTCCACGACACCACCGGTTACGGCGAGCAGACCGGTGCCGCGACCCTGGACCAGGCGGCGGCGTACTGGGTGAGCGTGGCCAACGCGTTGAAGGGCCAGGAGAACTACGTCGTCATCAACCTGGGCAACGAGCCGTTCGGCAACAACGCGACGGTGAGCGCCACCTGGCGGACCTCGACGAGCGGCGCGATCAGCCGCCTGCGCGATGCCGGCCTGCAGCACCTGATCATGGCCGACGCGCCGATGTGGGGTCAGGACTGGAGCAACATCATGCGTGACAACGCGGCGGCGGTGCTGAGCGCCGACCCGCAGCGCAACACGGTGTTCTCCATCCACATGTACGGCGTCTACAACACCGCGGCGAAGGTGAACGCCTACCTCGACGCGTTCCAGACCGCCGGCCTGCCGCTGGTGGTGGGCGAGTTCGGGCTCAACCACTCCGACGGCGACCCGGACGAGGACACGATCATGGCTCAGGCCCAGATCCGCGGCCTCGGCTACATCGGCTGGTCGTGGAGTGGCAACAGCAGCGACGTCGGCTACCTCGACATGACCAACTCGTTCAACCCGGCGAGCCTCACGCCTTGGGGTGAGCGGTTCCTCAACGGTGCCAACGGTGTCAAGCAGACGTCGAAGGAGGCCACGATCTTCGGCGGTGGCGGTGGTGACACCCAGCCTCCGTCCACTCCGGGTACTCCCAGTGCTTCCGGTGTGACGTCGGGCGGTCTCACTCTGAGCTGGGCGGCGTCGACGGACAACGTCGGTGTGTCCGGCTATGACGTGTTCCGTGCGGTGGGTAGTGGTTCGTTCGCGCTGGTGGGTTCGTCGGCGTCGACGACCTTCACGGACAGCGGTCTGACTCCGTCGACCTCGTACCGGTACCAGGTGCGGGCCAAGGACGCCGCCGGCAACGTGTCCGCGTACTCCGGCATCGTCACGGCGACGACCAGCGGCGGTGGTGGCGGCACGTGCAAGGTCGGCTACTCGGCTCCGAACTGGGGTGGTGGCAACGGGTTCACCGCGAGCGTGACCATCACGAACACGGGCACGAGCGCGGTCGACGGCTGGACCCTCGCCTTCAGCTACGCGAACGGCCAGCGGGTCACCCTGCCCGGCTGGGGTGCCACCTTCGCCCAGTCCGGTACGAACGTCACGGCGACCAACCTGACCTGGAACCGCACGCTGGCACCGAACGCGTCGACGAGCATCGGGTTCAACGGCACGTACAGCGGCTCCAACCCGTCGCCGACATCGTTCACGCTCAACGGAAACACCTGCACGACCTCCTGAACTGATCTCCGGTGCGGACGCGACCCGCGAAGTCAGCACGTCCGCACCGGAGATCGATCCGGCCCTGGTGACGCTGCGGTCACCCAGGGCCGGTCCTCGACCGGCGCACCGCTGGCACGCTGTGGGGCATGTTGGCCGACCTGCTGCCCACGCTGCTCGCCGCGTCGTTCGCCGCGTTCGCGCTCGCACTGCTGTCCGCAGTCGCCGGGTTCGGTGGCGGCGTCCTGCTGCTGCCGGTCTTCACCACCCTGTTCGGACTGCGAGTCGCCGTCCCGATGCTCACGCTCACACAGCTCTCGTCCAACGGGGCGAGGGTCTGGCTCAACCGCCGCGACCTGCACTGGCGGCTGATCGGGTGGTTCGCGCTGGGCGCGGTGCCCTTCGCGGTCGCGGGCGGGCTGTTGCTCGCACACACCCCACTCGCGCCGCTGAAACGACTCCTCGGCGCCTTCCTGATCGGCGTGGTCGTCTGGCGTCACCTGCATCGCGAACCCGCCCCGCCCGCAAAACGCTCGTTCGTCGGGGTCGGCGCCGCCTCCGGCCTCGGGTCCGCGCTTCTCGGCTCGGTCGGCCCGCTCACCGCACCGTTCTTCCTCGCGCTCGGCCTGACCCGCGCCGCCTACATCGGCACCGAGGCCGCGAGTGCCCTCGCCATGCACGTCACCAAGATCGCCACCTATGGCGCGGGCGACCTGCTCACCGGCCAGGTGCTGCTGTTCGGCGTCGCCCTCACCCCGGCGACCCTGCTCGGCGCCTGGGCCGGCAAGAAGATCGTCGGCCGGATCAGTGACCGCGTCTTCGTCCTGCTCGTCGAGATCGGCCTCGTCGTCGCTGGAACTCTCTTCCTCGTCGGACTCTGACCACGCGGGACGGCGAAACCGGCCCTGGCGTGGCCAGGGCCGGATCGGCAGCGGTGCTCAGGGAACGAGCGGACAGCTGCCGCGGTGGTCGGAGATGCCGCCGTCAGCCGCAACGACGGACATGGGGTGGTGCCTCATTCCCGGAAGTGGGAACTGGCCCCGGCGCCGCCACGCCGGGGCCAGCGGTCGGCGGTGCTCAGCGCAGGTAGCCGGCCAGAGGCAGGTTCAGCTCACGCACGCCTTGCACGACGAGTCCAGCCATCTCCGCGGCACCTTGCGCGGAGAAGTGGGTGTTGTCGCCCGCTTCTCGAGTCAGGTACAGCGCCTGGGAGGCCGACGGCCCCATCGACTCGACGAGGGTCTTGCTCTTCGCGGTCAGGTCGATCACCGGCACGTTCGCGCTGCGGCCGAGTGCCCGGATGACGGCCGGCAGGTCGGCGCCGACGCTGTTGATGTGCAACGCGGTGCCGGTGAGCTTGTTGCCGCTGAACAGCCTGCGCACCGGCGGCGTCATCAGCACCGGGACGCCGCCGCGTTCGCGGACGCCGTTGACCAACCGTGTGAGGTTGTCGCGGAAGGCGGTGGCGCTGGTGGTCTTGTCGTTGTGCCCCAACTGGATGAAGACCAGGTCCTTGCTCTTGATCAGTGGCTTCATCGTCGGGAACAACGCGCTGTTGGACAGGAAGCTGCCGGAGCTCTCGCCGGAGTCGCCGTAGTTCGCGATCACGGCACCCGAGCGGACCGAAGCCGGCAGGTACTGGCCCCAGCCGGTGTAGGGCGCGGCCGGCTGGTCGCAGACCGTCGAGTCACCGGCGAGGTAGACCGCGAGTGGAGCCCTGGCCGGTGTGACGGTCAGCGTGCCGATCGCCGGAGCGCTGCCGCCGAACGTGATCTGCAGACCCGCCGTGCCGTTGCCGCCCTGCCCGGTGGGCTGGCCTTCCGGGTTGCGGACGTTGACCGTGGCCGTCGTCCGGACGACCTGGCCCGAGGTGGTGGAAACGGCGTTGAGGACCTGCCTGCGGGCCTCCACCGACATCGAGGTGCTGGCCGCCTTGGTCGTGCTGCCCAACTCGACAGTCACGTCGTAGTTGCCGGGCGCGACGTTGAAACTGCATTTGATCGGCGCGGTGCCGGAGCACTGCGGTGGCAACGCGGACGCGACGGGGGTGGGAACCACCATGGCCGCGGCCGTGAGGAGCGCGAGGCGCTTGAGGGACACGGATTCTCCTGTCACACGTTGAGGAAGCCGTCCATGGCCGCGGTCGGGCGCCGGTTGCTGCCCCAGGCGGTCATGTTGTAGCCGGTGAACGGCGAGTAGCCCGCGGGCTCCCAGAAGAAGGTGCCGAGTCCGCCGAAACCCTTGGTGCCGGTGATGAACTGCTTCAGCCCGTCGCGGACCTGGTTCGCGTTGCCGATCGGCCCGCCGTACTCGACGTGCATGACCGGCTTGCCGTAGGTGGACTGGATGGACCGCATGCTGCCGAGGATCGGTGCCACGTTGCTGCCCTGGGCGTAGGACGACAGCGCGGTGATGTCCCACTTGCCGCCGTTGCCGCGGTAGGCGTTGAAGAACCGCTGGATGCTGTCCATCTTCTGCGGCTGCGCCAGGTGCACCATGACCGGCGTGGATGGGAAGACCTGTTTGGACACGTCGTAGGCCGCGTTGAGCAGGCCGGTCATCTGTGACGGCTTGCTGACGCTGCCGACGGGGGAGCAGATGCCGCTGTTCTGCTCGTTGCCGATCTTCACCCAGCCCGGCGTGACACCGCCGGCCTTGAGCAGCTTCAACGAGTCTTCGACGTACTTGCGCAACGCGTCCCGCATCTGCGGGTAGCTCATGTTCGCCCACGCCTTGGGCGGCTTCTGCACGCCGACCGAGTTCCACGTGTCGCCGAAGTGGAAGCCGAGCAGCACCTGCATTCCCGCGTCACGGCAACGTTGGGCCATCTTCACGGTTTCCTGGATGCTGCAATGCCCGTTGGCCGGGCTGTTCGAGGGATTCACCCAGGTGCGCAGGCTGATCGCCGTGAGGCCGTAGCTCTTCAGAATCGTGAACAGGTCCTGGCGGACGCCGGACTTGTTGAGCCAGTAGTAGCCGTTGGCCTCCATCTGCGGCATCCAGCTGATGTCCGCGCCCTTGACGAACGTCGCCGCGGACGCCTGCGAGGTGG
>JAVXWK010000360.1:0-12468 GCA_032230575.1 Pseudonocardiales bacterium
AGCGGTACTCGATGTCGACGGTGCGCTTCGAGTAGTGGGAGAGCTTCTCCTTCGGGTGCTCGTAGTGCCGCAGGTTCTCCTTCGACACACCGAGATCCGTGTACCAGCGCGTGCGCTCGTCGATCCAGTACTGGTGCCACTCCTCGTCCGTCCCGGGCTCGACGAAGAACTCCATCTCCATCTGCTCGAACTCGCGGGTGCGGAAGATGAAGTTGCCCGGCGTGATCTCGTTGCGGAACGACTTGCCGATCTGGCCGATGCCGAACGGCGGCTTCTTGCGCGAGGTCGTCTGCACGTTCAGGAAGTTCGTGAAGATGCCCTGCGCGGTCTCGGGGCGCAGGTAGTGCAGGCCCTCCTCGGTCTCGACCGGACCGAGGTGCGTCTTCAGCAGGCCGTTGAACATCTTCGGCTCGGTGTACTGGCCGCGCACGCCGCAGTTGGGGCACGGCACGTCCGACACGTCGCCCTCGGCGATCTCCTTGCCGGTGCGCTCGGCGTACTCCTCGGACAGCGTGTCCGCGCGGAACCGCTTGTGGCACGACTCGCACTCGACCAGCGGGTCGACGAACGCCTCGACGTGACCGGAGGCCACCCACACGTCACGGGGCAGGATCACCGACGAGTCCAGGCCCACGACGTCCTCGCGGCCGCGGACCATGAAGTTCCACCACTGGCGCTTGATGTTGTCCTTGAGCTCGACGCCCAGGGGTCCGTAGTCCCACGCCGAGCGGGTACCGCCGTAGATCTCCCCGCACGGGTAGACGAACCCTCTGCGCTTGCAGAGGCTGACAACGGTCTCGATGCGATCGGCGGCCAACGGGAACTCCATCGGGGGAATGAGATTCGGGGGCATCAGCCTAGCCCGTCACGTTGCGCCCCGAACGGGCGACCGGAGCCTTACCCTGCACGAATGGAAGACCGGCTGCGGGAGTTGTGGGACTTCGCCGACCTCGACGGCACCGAGGCGAGGTTCCGCGCGAGGCTGAACACTGCGGAGACCGACGACGAGCGCGCGGAAGTGCTGACCCAGCTCGCCCGCGTCGAGGGCCTGCGGGACGACTTCACCGCGGGTCACGCTCTGCTCGACGAGGCGGAGGCGCTGGTCTCGCCCGAGTCGACGGGGCGGGTGCGGGCGTTGCTGGAGCGCGGCAGGCTGCACCGGTCCGGTGGCGATCCGGCGGCCGCGCAACCGTTGTTCGTGGCGGCGTTCGTGCTGGCGAAGAAGGGCGGCGACCTCTGGTTCGCCGCGGACGCCGCGCACATGGTCGCTCTGGTCGACGACCCGGAGAAGTGGACGCAGGTCGGTCTGGAGCTGATCGCGGAGCACCCGGAGCTGGAGCACTGGCTCGGGCCGCTGCACAACAACCTCGGCTGGCACTACTTCGAGAACGAGCGCTACGACGAGGCGCTGGCGGCGTTCGAGAAGACGCCCGCGCCCTACGCCGCGTACGGCAGGGCCAAGACGCTGCACCTGCTCGATCGCCCCGCGGAGGCCGCGGTCGCCGCCCGCGAGGCGCTGGAACTGCTTCCAGAAGGCTCCGACGAGGAGTTCCTCGACGAGATGCGCAAGATCGCTAGCCCAGATGACTAACGAGGCTTAGCCGGACCCGCCGCCTCGCCGAGCCGCACCGTGAACGCGTCCTCGGCGAGCAGGCTGGTGTGCTCCTCGACCTCGCCGCCCGTGCTGGTCAACGCCGGCTCGTACATCGCGGGCTCGTCGGTCAGCGCCTCGGACAGCAGCGGGATCACGTGTTCGCGCACGGGGAACGGCGACATCGCGCGCCGGTACGCCACCACGGACTCGAACTCGACCGTCAGCACCCACCGGTCGTCCTCGTCGGTGGACCTCGCCAGCGTGCCCTTGTCACACCCTGGCTGGACCGTGAGAAGTTCTAACGCCCGCTTGACCCTCGAGGTGAACGCCTCGGGGTCGGATACGCGAAAACGGCACACCAACAGCACGGTGCAAGGATGGCACGGTGACCAACAAGCGCCCTCTCCTGCCCGGCGACGGCCCGCTGGCGCGCGTGCGCCCGGTGGTGGCGTTCGTGCTCGTGCTGGGCCTCTTCATCGCCGGCGTCTGGGTGGGCGGCACGGTGGGCGCGGCCCTGCTGGGCGTGCTGATCATCGGCTCCGGCGTGCTGCTCGCGGCCACCTGGAAGGTTCTTTCCCCAGCTCATCGCACATTGCGCGTGGTGGTCCTGCTGGTACTGGTCGTCATCACCGTAGAATTGGTTGTGAAAATCCCTACCAGGTGAGGTGCGCCGCCATGACCGTCCAGCTGCACGGCGAGCACTCCCCCGAACGCGCGGCCCCCGCGCCCGCGCCGCCGAGAGCCGCCCACACCCTCGCCGAGGCGGGCGACCTGCTGCGCGCGCTGGCCGCCCCGGTTCGCATCGCCATCGTGCTGCAACTGCGGGAACACGACCGTTGCGTGCACGAACTGGTCGAGGCTCTGGGAGTGGCACAGCCGCTGATCAGCCAGCACCTGCGCGTGCTCAAGTCCGCGGGCGTGGTGCACGGCGAACGGCACGGCCGCGAGGTCGTGTACCGGCTGGTGGACGAACACCTGGCGCACATCGTGGTGGACGCTGTGACGCACGTCGAGGAGAAGTTGTGACCGGACTGAGGTCCACCAAGCAGCGCACGGCCGTCTCGAACCTGCTCGACCAGCTCGACGACTTCCGCAGCGCCCAGGAACTGCACGAGGAACTGCGCCGCCGCGGCGAGGGCATCGGCCTGACAACGGTCTACCGCACCCTGCAGTCCCTCGCGGACGCCGGGCAGGTCGACGTCCTGCGCACCGACTCGGGCGAGGCCATCTACCGCCGTTGCTCGGCCCACCACCACCATCACCTGGTGTGCCGCCACTGCGGCCGCACGGTCGAGGTGGAGGGCCCTGCCGTCGAGAAGTGGGCGGATCGCGTGGCGGCGGAGAACGGCTTCTCCGAGGTCTCGCACACCGTCGAGATCTTCGGCACGTGCGCGGAGTGCACCGCGAAGCTGAAGCAGGCCTAACCAACCGATATCCGATATATCAGCGTCGACCGCAGCCGCTTATCTGCACCTTAGCAATGAGTCTTTGGACTTCGTCCGCAAAAGAACCATTGCAAAGGCGCGGCAGGCAAGCGGCGCAGCTGATATATCGGTGACGGTTCCGGGCTACGACTCGTACGGCTCGACCGGCTGGGTCACCGACGTGGTGGACTCCACCGTGAAGCTCGGCACCCACGAGTTCTTCTCGTTCGCCGACTTCGGCACGACCTTCCCGGTCACCTCGACCCACTGCTCGTCGGGCAGCGAGGGCACGTCACCGGTCAGCCGCACCTTCAACGGCCGCGCGTCCGCCGCACAGCACGAGATCGCGAGCCGCGCCACGAACGTGCCGCCGTCCGCGCGCGTCAGGAACCCGGTCAGCTTCACGCGACGCCCGTCCAGCGTCCCGGACTCGTCCCACGCCGTGCGCGTCACGAACTCCGTCATGGACAACGGGATGACCTCCCCGGACGGCAGGTCTCCCAGCAGGTTGCGAGACCGCTGCGTCTGGTTCGTGTCGGCGGCCGAGCTCACGACGTCGCCGCCCAGCGCGGGTGGCGAGATCAGGAAGACCGCGAGCACCGGCAGCAGCATCAGCCACGTGGAGCGCGACGAGTGCGAGTGCCCGTGGTCGTCTTCGGCCTTGCCGCGCCTGATGTCGCGGATGATCGCGAACAGCGCCAGGCCGATCATGATCACTCCGGCCGCGATCAGCAGCGGCAGCAGGCCCTTCTGGACGTACCTGAGGTACAGCCCGGAGAAGCTGATCTTCAGCAGCGCACCGCCGAGCAGGACCAGCAGGATGTTCTGGGTCTCGCGCCTCACAGCAGCACCACTCCCGTCACGACCGCGCACAAGATCGCCACCACGAAGGTAGCTGGCGCGAAGCGGAAGGCGAAGGACTTGCCAAAAGCACCCGCCTGCAACGCGATCAGCTTCACGTCGACAGCAGGTCCGACCACGAGGAACACCAGCCGTGGCAACAATGGCAGTGCGGAGAACGCAACGGCCACGAACGCGTCGGCCTCGGAGCACAGCGCCAGGATCACGGCCAGGAAGGCCATGACGATCACGCCCAGCACGACCTGGCCGCCCAGCGTCTGCATCCACGCGACCGGCACGAAAGTCTTGAACGTCGCCGCGAACAGCCCGCCCAGCACCAGGAACCCACCGGCGTCCACGAGGTCGTGACGCGCGCTCTCGGCGAACACAGCCCACTTGGACGAACCGTCGTGATCACCTAGACGGGCCAGCGCACGCTCGGCGATCCACTCCATCTTCCCGAAGCGGACCCACAGCCAGCCCATGACCATCGCGGTCAGCAGCGACCCCACGAACCGCGCGACGACCATGATCGGGGTGTCGTTGAACGCCACCGCCGTCGCGACCAGCACGATCGGGTTCACCGCGGGAGCGGCGAGCAGGAACGTCAACGCCACGGCGGGCGCGACCCCCTGCTGCATCAACCGCCGCGCGACCGGCACCGAGGCGCATTCACACCCCGGCAGGGCCACGCCCGCGACACCCGCCACGGGCACGGCCAAAGCGGTGCGGGTAGGCAGCAACCGGCGCAGCGCCGAAGCCGGCACGAACGCCGCGATCGCACCGGAGATCAGCACGCCCAGGACCAGGAACGGCATGGCCTGCACGCAGATCGCCACGAACACGGTCGACGCGGTGCGCAGCTTCGGCACGTCCAGCAGGTCGACGAGCCGGGACTGGAGGAGCAGTGCGAGAACGAGGATCCCGCACAGCACCTCCAACGACGTGATCTTCAGCCGAGGCGGGCCCGTGCGCCGCTTCGACGAGCGGATCTCGCCGGTAATGGTCATTCCGCGTCCAGGTCCAGCAGGCGTCGGTACTGGCGCGCCATGCCCTCGCGGATCTCCTCCGGCGACGGCGGCTCGGCGAACTCGGCCTCTTCTTCCTCGAGGTCGTCGTCGAAGTCGACGGGCGTGCCGTTGACCGTCTCCTCGGCCTCTTCTTCCTCTTCGAGGGCGGCCTCACGCAGTTCGTCGATCGTCGCGGAGACGTCCTCGGCGCTCAGAGCCGGCAGCATCGGCTTCACAATCGCCAGCACGCCACCCTCGGCGTCGTCCAGCGCCACCGCCTCGGCCAGCGCCACGGCGTGGTCGCGCTCGTACGGGCCGCAGATGAACGAGTCCCAGTCGTCGCCACCCGACGGCTCGAACGTGACGGTCCACGGGAACTCGTTGACGTCCGAGTCCTCTTCCGGCTCGTAAATGATCACGCCACCCATCGAAGGGTCCTTTCTCAAGAAAAGCGGGAGAGGAGCTCGCCGCGCACCTGCGACGCGGTCGAGACGACCAGCATGAGGAGCGTGCTCAGCGGTTCCGGCTTGAGGCCGTCCGCCGGGAACGCGTAGCGCAGCATCACGTCTGTGCCACGTTCGGACGCGATCACACCTAACGTCCCGAACAGGCCCTGACCAGCGCGTTCGGCCACCCAGACGGCGACGTCGCCGACCAGGTCCCACGCGACGACGACCGTCAACGAGAGCACCGTCAGGCCCTCGGCCAGTTCCATGCCCTGCACGGCGCACGGCACGTCGCCGTGGCGGAAGCTCAACGCGCCGTCGTCGTCCACGGAGACGTCGTGGAACAGCTCCAGCGCCTTGCGCGCGGCCTCGAGAGCCTCACCGCTCGCGTTCACGACACCTCCGAATCGGGCTTGTCGATCGCACCACCGAAGCGGCGGTCGCGCTCGGCGAACTTCTCGACGGCACGCCACAGGTCGGTGCGGTCGAAGTCGGGCCACAGGATGTCCTGGAACACCAGCTCGGCGTACGCGGACTGCCACAGCAGGAAGTTCGACGTGCGCTGCTCACCCGACGGCCGGATGAACAGGTCCACGTCCGGCATCTCGGGCTGGTAGAGGTAGCGCGCGATGGTCTTCTCGTCGACCTTGTCCGGGTTGATCTGCCCGGCGGCGGCGAGGCGGGCGATCTCACGGGCGGCGTCGCCGATCTCCGCGCGGCCGCCGTAGTTGATGCACATGGCGAGGTTGAGCTGGTCGTTGTCGCGGGTGCGTTCCTCCGCGACCTCCAACTCCTTGATGACGCTGCGCCACAGCTTCGGGCGCCGGCCGGCCCAGCGCACGCGGACGCCCAGCTCGTCGAGCTCGTCGGTGCGGTGGTGGATGACGTCGCGCGAGAAGCCCATCAGGAACCGGACCTCTTCGGGGCTGCGGCGCCAGTTCTCCGTGGAGAAGGCGTACAGCGACAGCCACTTCACGCCCATCTCGATGGCGCCCTTGGCGACCTCGACGACGACCTGCTCGCCACGCTTGTGGCCCTCGACCCGCGACAGCCCGCGCTGGTTGGCCCAGCGGCCGTTGCCGTCCATGACGATCGCGATGTGCTTCGGCACGAACTCGGCGGGGATCCGCGGGGGCACAGCGCCGGACGGATGCGGCTCCGGCGGGCGCGGGACGCGCTTCTCACGCTCGGAACGGCGGCGACGCAGCATGCGACCAGTCATCCTTTCTGAAAACCGTGATCGGTAGCCGCCACATTAGCCGTCCTCGGCTCTGGTCTTCCGCTCGACCAACGGCAAAGACCGCAGCTGCCTTTCGAGGTGCCACTGCAGATGCGCCGCGACCAGGCCACTCGCGTCACGCCGGGCGATGTGCGGGATTTCGTCCACCACACCCCACTGCCCGTGCAGCAGCGCCGAGAGCAGCGCCAACGTGTCCTGCGACGGCGACGCGGACCCCGCCGGACGGCAGTTCGGGCAGCACGAACCGCCTGCCTGCACGCTGAAAGCCCGGTGCGGACCGGGATCGCCGCACTTGGCGCACTCGTTCACCGCGGGCGCCCACCCGGCGAACGCCATCGCACGCATCAGGAACGCGTCCAGCAGCAGCGACGGGTCACGCTCCGCCGCCGACAACGCTCTGAGTGCCCCCGTCACGAGCAGATAGAGCCGCACGACCGGTTCGCCCTCTTCGGCCGTGAGCCGGTCGGCGGTCTCGAGGATCGCGCATGCCGCCGTGTAGCGCTGGTAGTCGTTGACGAGGCCCACGCCGAACGCGTCCAGCGTCTGCACCTGAGTGATGATGTCGAGCGACCTGCCGGGGTGGAACTGCACGTCGACGTGGCAGAACGGCTCCAGCCGCGCACCGAACCTCGACGACGTCCTGCGCACGCCCTTCGCGACGGCGCGGAGCTTGCCGTGCCGCTGCGTCAGGAACGTGATGATCCGGTCCGCTTCACCGAGCTTCTGCACCCGAAGCACGATCCCGGTGTCGCGGTACAGGTTCGCCATGGTGCCGTGACCTCCAGCCTTTGCCTCGTGTTCCGACGTTCAGACGGGTGCATCGTGGGGCCGGTGCCGCGAGGCGCCCTGCTGAGCGCCGGAAGACGCGGCGAAGGCTGGTGGTCGCGGCACTTAGAACCCCAGGCGGCGCAGCTGTTTCGGGTCTCGCTGCCAGTCCTTGGCGATCTTGATGTGCAGGTCCAGGTACACGCGGCTGCCCAGCAGCGCCTCGATCTGCTTGCGCGCCGCCATGCCGACCTGTTTGAGCCGCTCGCCCCGGTGCCCCAGGATGATCGCCTTCTGCGACGGCCGTTCCACGAACACGAACGCGTGAATGTCGATCAGGTCGTCACGACCCTCGCGCGGCATCATCTCCTCGACCACCACGGCGATGGAGTGCGGCAGCTCGTCGCGCACGCCTTCCAGCGCGGCCTCGCGGATCAGCTCGGCGACGAGGGTCTGCTCCGGCTCGTCGGTCAGGTCGCCGTCCGGGAACAGCTGCGGCCCCTCCGGCAGCTTCTTCAGCAGCAGGTCGCTCAGCTTGTCGACCTGGAAGCCGTCGACCGCGGACACCGGGATGATCTCGGCGAACTCCATGACCTTCTGCAACGCGAGCAGCTGCTCCATCACCTGCTGCTGCGACACCAGGTCGGTCTTGGTGACGATGCCGACCACGGGCGTGCGCTTGGCGACCTTCTCGAGCTCCGCGGCGATGAACTTGTCGCCAGGCCCGACCTTCTGGTCGGCGGGCACGCAGAAGCCGACGACGTCGACCTCGGACCACGTCTCGCGCACCAGGTCGTTGAGCCGCTGGCCGAGCAACGTGCGCGGCCGGTGCAGACCAGGCGTGTCGACCAGCACGAGCTGGCCGTCCTCGCGGTGCACGATGCCGCGGATCGTGTGACGGGTGGTCTGCGGCTTGCTGGACGTGATGGCGACCTTCGTGCCCACCAGCGCGTTCGTCAGCGTCGACTTCCCTGCGTTCGGGCGGCCGACGAAGCACGCGAACCCGGAGCGGTAACCATCCATCTCACCATTGTCCCCGCACCCCGCTACGGACTTTCGCGGGGCCTTCCGGCACTGGTCCGCGCGGGTGAACGAGTGGACGCTGACGGCCGCGTCCCCCGCGGTCCGCTCGAATTTCGCGCACTAGGAGATGCGACATGTCGAGAGAAGACCTCGAGCGTCTGAACGACCAAGGAATCGGCGCGTGGGATCGCCACGACCCCGACGGTTTCGTGAGCCTGCTGGCCGACGACTTCGTCTGGATCGACGACACCACCCCGGAACCGATGCGCACGCGGGACGCGGCCCGCGCCTACACCCAGGCCTGGTTCACCGCGTTCCCGGACATGCACATCCGCACGACCAGCATGATCATCGAGAACGACCAGGTCGCCTGCGAGCTGGAGTTCACCGGCACCAACACCGGCACGCTCGCCATGGGCGGGATGGAGATCCCGCCGACCGGCAAGCCGATCACCAGCCGCGGGACCTACTTCCTCAAAGCCGAGGACGGCAAGATCAAGGAGTTCCACACCCACCCGGACGCCGCGGGCATGATGACGCAGCTCGGCCTGATGCCGGCCTAGACCTGTTCGCGGAACTCGCCTGAGGCGTCGGCGAGCAGCACCGGCGCCGACGGGCTGAGGTCCCGCACCGCCGCCAGCGAAGCCGCGTCCACGGCGGACTCCCCGGTCACCACGGCCGCGGCTTCCAGGCCCTCCGCACCGCTCGACACGGCCGCGGCGACGGCGGCCTGCAGCGCGCTGAGCTGCAGCGACGGCAACGCGACCGTGGACGCGTTGTACGTGCGGCCGTCGAGATCGCGCACCGCCGCACCCTCAGCCGCACCGTTGCGCGCGCGGACGGACCGCGCGAGCGTCAGGAGCTTGGCGTCCTCTGCCGAAAGATCGACACTGTCAACGTCAGCCATTGTTCTCATTCTCCTTCTGCACAGGGCGCACGAGCACAGTGGTGACGCGGATGCGGCCGCGTTCGTCCTTGCCGCCCTCCGCCCGCATGCGCAGGCCCGCGATCTCGGCCTCCGTGCCGGGCAGGGGCACGCGCCCGAGCCGTTGCGCGAGCAGGCCGCCGACGGTCTCGACCTCGTGGTCGTCCAGCTCGGTGCCGAACAACGCGTCCAGGTCGTCGACCGGCAGGCGCGCGCTGACCCGCACGGCGCCGTCCTCGAGGTGCTCGACCGGCGGGCGGTCGTCCGTGTCGGACTCGTCGGTGATCTCGCCGACGATCTCCTCCAGGATGTCCTCGATGGTCAGCAGGCCCGCGGTGCCGCCGTACTCGTCGACCACGATCGCCATGTGCCGGCGCGACACCTGCATCTCGCGCAGCAGGTCCGCGATCGGCTTCGAGTCCGGGATGAAGCTCATCGGGCGCATCAGCTCGGAGACGTTCTTCGGGTCCTCGTCCTCGGCGAGCGTGGCCCGCATCATGTCCTTGAGGTTCACCACGCCGAGCACGTCGTCGACGCTCTCGCCGATCACCGGCACGCGGGTGTAGCCCGTCCGCAACGACAGCGCGAGCGCCTGCCGCAGCGACTTCGACTGCTCGATCCACACGATCTCGGTGCGCGGCACCATGACCTCGCGCGCGATGGTGTCCCCCAGCTCGAACACCGAGTGGATCATCTCGCGCTCGCCCTCGTCGACGACGCCGCGTTCCTGCGCCATGTCGACGAGCTCTCGCAGCTCGACCTCGGAGCTGAACGGACCCTCGCGGAAGCCCTTGCCGGGCGTGATCGCGTTACCGATGAGGATCAGGAGCTTGCTGAGCGGCCCGAGCACCCGGCCCAGCTGCCGGACGGTGCCCGCGGCGACCAGGCTCACGCCGTACGGGTGCTGACGGCCGATGGTGCGCGGTCCGACGCCGACGAGCACGTACGACACGACGAGCATGCTCAGGCACGAGTACAGGACGGCGAGCCAGTCGCTGTCCTCGTACTGCAGGAACACCGTCGTGACCAGCACCGCCGCCAGCATCTCGCAGAACAGGCGCAGCAGCAGCAACAGGTTGACGTGCCGCGGCCGGTCGTTGAGGACCTGCAGCAGCTGCCCGGTACCCCAGCGTCCCTGCCGTTGCAGCGCCTCGACCCGTGCGCGGGACACAGTGCCTAGCGCGGCGTCCACACACGCGAAGACACCGGCGGCGAGCACGAGCAAGACGGCCAGCACGATCACACTGGCTGGGTTACCGCTCATCGCGCGTCAGTCTTCTTCGGGATGCTGGAGAGGCTTCTGCTCGTCCAGCCCCACGGCGCCGAGCACCTTGTCGTCGGTGCTGCGCTGGTGGGCGGCACGCTCGGCCTCGTCACGCGCGTTGCGGAAGTCCGCGAGGATGCGGTTCTGCAACGTGAACATCTCGCGTTCCTCGGCAGGCTCCGCGTGGTCGTAGCCGAGCAGGTGCAGCACGCCGTGCACGGTCAGCAGGTGCAGCTCGTCCAGCAGCCCGTGACCGGCCTTCTTGGCCTGGTCCTTGGCGAACGCCGGGCACAGCACGATGTCCCCGAGCAGCGCGGGCCCGAGCCCCGCCGCGTCGGGCCGGCGCGCGGAGTCCAGCTCGTCCATGGGGAAGGCCATGACGTCCGTGGGGCCCGGCAGGTCCATCCAGCGCTCGTGCAGGTCGGCCATCACGTCCAGCTCGACCAGCAGCACGGACAACTCGGCCAGCGGGCTCACACCCATGCGGTCCAGCGCGAAGCGGGCGGCGGAGACGATGGAACCCTCGTCGACTCCGACGCCCGACTCGTTGGCGATCTCGATGCTCACGGCGCCTATCGTCCCCGGCGCTGGTTCCCCCGGCGTGCACCGGGTCCGTGGTGTTGCCCGTTCTGGTCCCCGTGCTGGTCTCTGAGGTCCTGCTGGACCTGGTACTTGTCGTACGCGTCCACGATGTCCCCGACCAGGCGGTGGCGGACCACGTCCTGGCTGGTGAGGACCGAGAAGTGCACGTCGTCGACGCCGTCGAGGATGTCCTTGACGACCTTCAGGCCGCTGCGCTGGCCGCCGGGCAGGTCGACCTGGGTGATGTCACCCGTCACGACGATCTTCGAGCCGAACCCGAGCCGCGTGAGGAACATCTTCATCTGCTCGGGAGTCGTGTTCTGCGCCTCGTCGAGAATGATGAACGCGTCGTTCAGGCTGCGACCACGCATGTAGGCCAGCGGGGCGACCTCGATCGTGCCCGCCTGCGTGAGGCGCGGGATCGACTCCGGGTCGACCATGTCGTGCAGCGCGTCGTAGAGCGGGCGCAGGTACGGGTCGATCTTCTCGTAGAGCGTGCCGGGCAGGTAGCCGAGCCGCTCGCCCGCCTCGACGGCCGGGCGGGTGAGGATGTTCCGGTTGACCTGCTTGGCCTGCAGCGCCTGCACGGCCTTGGCCATGGCGAGGTACGTCTTGCCGGTGCCGGCGGGGCCGATGCCGAACACGATGGTGTTCTTGTCGATCGCGTCGACGTAGTGCTTCTGGTTCAGCGTCTTCGGCCGGATCGTGCGGCCGCGGCGGCTGATGATGTCCAGGCTCAGCACCTCGGCCGGCGACTCGGCCTCGTTCGCGTTCAGCATCGCGATGGTGCGGCGCACGGTGTTCTGGTCGACGGCCTGGCCACGGCTCGCGAGAGTGATGAGCTCGGAGAAGACCCGCTCGGCGAAGGCCACGTCGGCGGGGTCGCCGGACAAGGTGATCTCGTTCCCGCGCACGTGGACGTCGGCGTCGAGCAGATCCTCGGCGAGCCGGAGGTTCTCGTCGCGCGACCCCAGCAGGCTGAGCACCGCACCTTCCGGCACGGCGAACCGGGACTGACCTTCCTTGGTGCTCTGCTGTGTTTCTTCGGCCACGTGGCCCCGGCCTGCTTCCTGTCGCTCGGATCTGTTGCGTCGATGCTAGTCCGGCCGAAAATGGGTGGCTACCGGATTGCTCACCGTGTGTGCTCAGGCCTTGTGGAGATCCGCAGGCTTGGTGTCGACGACGTACCCGAGTGCATGAAGCTCATCACGGACCGGGGTTGGGCGTGGACGCCCGCGCAGTGGGAGATGTTGCTGTCACTCGGTCCGGGCTTCGGCGCCTTCGACGAGACGGGGTTGCTCGGCACGACCGTGGTCACGCCGTATCCCGAGATGCAGGCGATCAGCGGCGTGCTG
>JAVXWK010000384.1:0-9987 GCA_032230575.1 Pseudonocardiales bacterium
AAGCCAGCGCACGTGCCCTTCCCGTCTACAAAGGACGATCACCGCGCGCCCGCCGCCCGCTGGTTCAACGGAGATCATGGCGTCCTCGCGGAGGCCCGTGTACTCGCGTTCCTCGTCCACCATCAGTGCTTCGCCCACTCGGTTGCGGGGCTCGTAGCGCACCCGGACGCGGCCGGGCGAACCTGGCGTCACATGCAGGTTGACGTGGCCAGACCTATACGTGCCAACGACTTCATCGACGTCCACGGGCAGCGGCGTGGCCGGCGGTGTCGGGAACGCGGGCAGCTTGACGCCGACCAGCTCGCCCAGCAGGTGGCCGTAGATCGCTTCCACGAGAGGTATCGCCCGGCCGCCGTTGGTCAGGACGGCCACCGCCACGCCCGCCGACGGGATGGCGCGCAGGATCGCCTGGTAGCCCATAGTGAGGCCGGTGTGGCCGATGCCCTCGACGCCGTTGTCGTAGTGCAGCAGCATCCAGCCGAGGCCCTGGTGGCCGCCGAAACCGAAGTCCGGCAGGGCGATCTGAGGCTCGCGCATGGCCGCGAAGGTTGTTGTCTCCAAGTGCATGCGCACGAACGCGAGGAGGTCGCGGGCGTTCATCGCCAGCACGCGCCCGGCCGGGGCGTCCCACTCGCGGAACGGTTCGACCACCGGAAGCTGGCGGAGGTGACCGGAGGCGACCTGGTGGTCGGCGTACTCGGCGAGGTGCGTGGCGACGTGCGTCAGACCGAGGGGTTCGACCAGGTACTCGCGAAGTGCGGCGTGGAAAGGCTTGCCGCGCAACACTTCCACGATCCGGCCCAGCACGACGTAGCCCGAGTTGCAGTAGGAGTGGAGCTCGCCGGGCGGGCTGATCTGGTCGGCCTCGGACAGCTGGGCGACGTAGGTGCCGATCGTGTCCGGGTCGCCGCTGTCGACCTCGGCGAACTTGTCGCCCTCGAAGCCACCGGTGTGGGTCAGCAGCTGGCGAGGCGTGACCACCTCGGCCGCAGTTGAGTCCGCGAGCTCGAACTCCGGCAGGACGTCCCGGACCGGCCGGTCGAGGTCGAGCAGGCCCTCGTGGACGAGCTGCATGATCAGCGTGGCCGTCCAGACCTTGGTGATCGAGCCGATCTGGAACAGCGATTCCGAGGTCACCGGTTCGTTGCTCACGTTGTTGACCACGCCCGCTGCCGCGTTGACGATCTCACCGTCAGCGAGCACAGCTACTTGGGCGCCGACGACTCCGTGCTCCTGCAGCAGTTCGGGGAGTCTGCGAGTGATCCACTCGGCCGGGGTCTCGACGCGTTCGGCGTTCTGGCCGAAGTACAGCCACCGCCCGATCAGGCCGAGCACGGTGTGCGGTTCGTCGACGGCGATCAGGGCGTTGTCGTGCAGGGCGGTGAACTCGCGGGTCGGGCGTTCCAGCGACCTGGTGAGCTCGGTGCGGCCTTCGAAGCCGACCTGCACGCGCCCCTCGGCGGCCGACGTCACGTGGACGTCGTAGCCGGCGCAGCGGTAGACGCCCGCGACTCGCGCCAGGTCCACCGGGATCGGGACGGCCGGCGGGACGGGCCGGGGATGCGCGCGCACACCGGAGAACTGCTCGCGGAGCGCGTCGAACACCGGCTGCGCGTTGCCGCCGTTGGTCAGCACCGCGATGGCCACACCGGTTTCCGGCACGACCCGCAGGAACGACGCGATGCCCTTGTTGCCGCCGTTGTGGCCGATCACCGTGCCGTCGACGCCGTCCACGATCATCCAGCCGAGGCCCCACGAGCAGTGGTCGCCGAGATCCGGCAGCCGGAACTGGGGCTCGCGCATCACGGCGAGACCTGGCGTGCCGAGGTGCATGCGCACGAAAGCGAGCAGGTCACGCGCGCTCGTGGCCAGCGCCGAACCGGCCGGGTAGTCGGACACCGGCCCGTAGTCGCTCACCGGACCGTCCGGCAGGTGGCCGTCGGCGATGTGCGGGCCGCGGACGATGTCGGTCTCGACGGTCAGGCCGAGCGGCGTGGCGAGGCGTTCGCGCAGGACCGTGTTGAACGGCTTGCCGCGCAACACCTCCACGATCCGGCCGAGCACCGAGAAGCCGCTGTTGCAGTACGACCAGAGCTCGCCCGGCGGAGACTCCTGTTCGGCGCCGGCCAGCAGCGCCACGAACTTCTCGACGGCATCGTCGCCCGTGCCGGTGTCGTAGAAGAGATCGCCCTCGAAGCCCGCGGTGTGCGTGAGCAGCTGACGGGGCGTCACCACCCTCGCGGCGCGCTCGTCGGCGAGCCTGAACTCGGGCAGGACGTCCCGCACTGGCCTGTCGAGGTCGAGCAGGCCCTCGTTCACCAGCTCCTGGACGAGCGTGGCCGTCCAGATCTTGGTGATGGACGCGACCTGGAACAGCGACTCACCTGTCACCGGAGCGCGGGTCTCGCTGTTCAGGACACCCGCGGCCGCGTCGAAGATCTCGCCGGCGACCAGGACCGCTGCCTGCGCGCCGTCCACCCCGTGTGCCGCGATCAGTTAGGGCAGCCTTCGTCGCAGCCATTCGGTTGTGCCGTTCACGGTCCCCCCAGGAAGTGAAGTGTCTAGCGCGGTGAGAGCGGGACCGTCTTCGACCGCACCCACTTGAGCACCGCGGGCCACTCCCCGTAGCCCGCGTCGATGTTGATGTGCGCGGCGTCGGGCAGCACGTCGACCTCGATCCGCAACGCCTCCGCGAGCTGCTTGGCGGCCGGCATCGAGCAGTACGGGTCGCCGTCGCCCACGACCAGGCGGGTCTCGGTGGCGGCGCGGCGCAGACCGGCCGGGTCGAGCGGGGCCGGGAAGAACGACTTGATGGCCGGTTCCGGGTAGTCCGGTGCGGGCGGAGCGACCAGCAGCACGCGGTCGACGTGACCGATGCCCTCGCGGGCAGCGTGGTGCAGCCAGAGGTAGCAGCCGAGCGAGTGGGCGACGACGACGCGCTCGCGGTCGGTGGGCGCGGCTTCGAGGTGGGTGTCGAGCTCGCGCAGCCAGGTGTCGCGGTCGGGCTGGTCCGGGTCGCTGAAATGCGGCATGTCGGCCATGCCGCCGTGCTCGGACACCGTCTGGGCCAGCCAGCGCTGCCAGTGGCCGGGACCGGAACCGGTGTAGCCGTGGAGGATGAGCACGTGAGGCAGCGACATGCCTCCACCTTAGAACGCCGAAAGGGCGCCGGTGCGATCACCGACGCCCTTTCGGAACGATCAAAAACTACGCCGACTTCTCGCACTGGGGGTGCGGGGGTGTCCCCCGACCAACACGTGCGAAAAGTCCCTGGCGAGCGCTCTCCGCGAGCACGTCAGGCCGACTTCTCTCGCCTCTCCCGGCGCGAGGGCTGCCGGGCCACGATCGTCGGGTTCACGTTCTCCTTCACCGTCTGCTCGGTGATGACGACCTTGGCGACGTCCGTGCGGCTCGGGATGTCGTACATCACCGGGAGCAGGACCTCTTCCATGATCGCGCGCAGACCGCGAGCACCGGTTCCGCGCAGGATCGCCTGGTCGGCGATCGCTTCGAGCGCGGTCTTGGTGAACTCGAGCTCGACGCCGTCCATCTCGAAGAGCTTCTGGTACTGCTTCACCAGGGCGTTCTTCGGCTCGGTGAGGATCATCACCAGCGACGGCTTGTCGAGGTTCGTGACGGAGGCGACCATCGGCAGACGCCCGATGAACTCGGGGATCAGGCCGAACTTGATCAGGTCCTCCGGCATGGAGTCGGAGAAGAAGTCCGACGCCTCCACCTCGGCCTTGGAGCGGACCTCGGCGCCGAAGCCCAGGCCGCGCTTGCCGACCCGGTCCTGAATGATCTTCTCCAGGCCCGCGAAGGCACCGGCCACGATGAACAGCACGTTCGTCGTGTCGATCTGGATGAACTCCTGGTGCGGGTGCTTGCGGCCGCCCTGCGGTGGCACCGATGCGGTGGTGCCTTCCAGGATCTTGAGCAACGCCTGCTGGACGCCCTCACCGGACACGTCGCGCGTGATCGACGGGTTTTCACTCTTTCGAGCGATCTTGTCGACCTCGTCGATGTAGATGATGCCCGTCTCGGCGCGCTTCACGTCGTAGTCGGCGGCCTGGATGAGCTTCAGGAGGATGTTCTCGACGTCCTCACCGACGTACCCGGCCTCCGTCAGCGCCGTCGCGTCGGCGATGGCGAACGGCACGTTCAGCATCTTCGCGAGTGTCTGCGCGAGGTAGGTCTTGCCGCAGCCCGTCGGGCCGAGCATCAAAATGTTCGACTTCGCCAGCTCGACGCCGTCGTCACGACCCTCGCGCCCGCGGTCGCCCGCCTGGATGCGCTTGTAGTGGTTGTAGACGGCGACGGAGAGGGTGCGCTTGGCGTCACTCTGTCCGATGACGTACTGGTCGAGGAACTCGTGGATCTCGGCGGGCTTTGGCAGCTCGTCGAGCTTGACGTCGCCGGCTTCGGCCAGCTCCTCCTCGATGATCTCGTTGCAGAGATCGATGCACTCATCACAGATGTAAACGCCGGGGCCGGCGATGAGTTTCTTCACCTGCTTCTGGCTCTTTCCGCAGAAAGAGCACTTCAGCAAGTCGCCGCCGTCACCGATACGCGCCATGACCGCTGACCTATGTCCCCTCCGGCGCACACCTGCTGTAGTGCGCCTGCTGACTTGCTGTGGCAGTCCCACTGGCTGTGGGTGCTGAGCCCGTTCTCCTGACGGTACCTGGCCGACCCCGTTTCAGGGGAGGACCAGCGTCCCCCCGGCACGTCGATCAGGCCAGATAACCGGTCACATCGGCGTGTCGGGTGGGTCACCGGTTCCCAGATGCTGGGTTTCAGGGAACTAAAGACCCGGGGTCTGGGTGTCCCCAGACGAACACGGGCGGCGGGGTGAGGCGAGCGCTCTCCTCGAGCAGACCTCGCCCCGCCGTCGCCCTACTTGGCGGAAAGCTTGCGGTAGGGCAGCACCGTGTCGACGATGCCGTACTCCCTGGCCTCTTCGGCCGTCAGGATCCGGTCGCGCTCGATGCTCTCGCGAACCTCCTCTGCCGTCCGGTTCGTGTGCCGCGCGAGGGTGGACTCCATCAGGCGGCGCACACGCTGGATCTCGTTCGACTGGATCTCCAGGTCGGACACCTGACCGTACGCGCCCTCCATCGAAGGCTGGTGGATCAGGATTCGCGCGTTCGGCAGCGCGTGGCGCTTGCCGGGCGTGCCGGCGGCCAGCAGCACGGCCGCGGCCGAGGCGGCCTGGCCGAGGCAGTACGTCTGGATGTCCGGACGAACGAACTGCATCGTGTCGTAGATGGCCATCAACGAGGTGAACGAACCACCCGGCGAGTTGATGTACATCAGGATGTCGCGGTCCGGGTCCTCGGACTCGAGCACGAGCAGCTGTGCCATGACGTCGTTGGCCGAGGCGTCGTCAACCTGCACGCCGAGGAAGATGATGCGCTCCTCGAAGAGCTTGTTGTACGGGTTCGACTCCTTCATGCCATAGCTGGTGCGCTCGACGAACGACGGCAGCACGTACCGCGACTGCGGCATGTGGAACTGGCTCACTTGAGGTCTCCTAGCTGACGTCAGTTGTTCGAGTCGCCGACGGGCTGAGCCCTGGTGACGACCTTGTCGACGAAGCCGTACTCGAGCGCTTCCTGCGCCGTGAACCAGCGGTCGCGGTCGGAGTCGCGGGTGATGGTCTCGAGCGTCTGGCCGGTGTGCTCGGCGATGAGCTCGGCCATCTCGCGCTTGGTGCGCGTCAGCATGTCCGCCTGGATCGCGATGTCCGCGGCCGTACCGCCGACACCGGCCGACGGCTGGTGCATCAGGATGCGGGCGTGCGGGAGCGCGTGGCGCTTGCCAGGGGTGCCTGCGGAGAGCAGGAACTGCCCCATCGAGGCCGCGAGGCCCATCGCGTACGTGGCCACGTCCGGCTGGATGAGCTGCATCGTGTCGAAGATGGCCATGCCCGCGGTGACGGAACCACCCGGCGAGTTGATGTAGAGGGTGATGTCCTTGTCGGGGTCCTCAGCGGCGAGAAGCAGCAGCTGAGCGGTGATCTGGTTGGCGATGCCCTCTTCGACCTGTGATCCCAGGACGATGATCCGCTCGCGGAGCAGCCGCTCGTACACCGAGTCGTTGAGGTTCATCCCGGCGGTGGCCGACCGCATCTCGGGGGTCGGGAAGGAGTGCTGCGTCACGTCTGCCTGCCTAACTCCAGGTGGAACGAATCTGGAATGCCAAAACCTTCTGCAACCGACCTTAACGAAGGCGGGCGGCGTCAGATGCCCGACACCGCCCGCGTTCGCTCAGGGCTTTACTCCTCTTCGGACTTCGTCTCACCGAAGAGCTCGTCGAGGTCCAGCTTCTGGCCGGAGTTGTCGCTGACCGAAGCCTGGCGCACGACGCTCGCGAGCGCCTTGCCACGGCGCACGTCGGCGAAGATCGCGCCGAGCTGGCCGGACTGCTGCGCGCGCTTGACGTACTCGTCGGGGCTGATGCCGAAGCGCTGGGCCTGGTAGATGATCCGCTCGGTCAGCTCGCCATCGGACACCGTGACCTGCTCGGCGTCGGCGATCGAGTCGAGCACCAGCTGCGTCTTGACCGCCTGCTCGGCGGCCTTGCGCAGCTCGGCGTCGAACTCCTCCTCCGACTGACCCTGCTCGGTCAGCCACTCGGCGAACTTCGCCTCGTCGTGGTCGAAGGCGTGCACGGCGTCGTGCTTGCGCGCGTCGATCTCGCCCTGGACGATGCCCTCGGGCAGCGGGACCTCGGTGGTCTCCAGCAGCGCCTCGAGAACCTTGTCGCGCGCCTGGACGCCCTGCTGCATCTTCTTGACGCGGCCCAGACGGGTCTGCAGGTCGGCCTTGAGCTCGTCGAGCGTGTCGAACTCGCTGGCGAGCTGGGCGAACTCGTCGTCCAGCTCGGGGAGCTGACGCTCCTTGACGGAGCTCAGCACGACGGACACCTCGGCCTCGCGGCCCTGGTGCTCACCCGCGACGAGCGTGGTGGTGAAAGTCTTGGTCTCACCCTCGGACGCGCCGACGAGCGCGTCGTCGATGCCCTCGACGAGCTGGCCGGAGCCGATCTCGTAGGACAGGCCGCTGGTGCGAGCCTCCTCGACCTCTTCACCGTCGACCGTGGCGGAGAGGTCGACGACGACGAAGTCGCCGGTCTCGGCCGGGCGGGTGACGCCGGTCAGCGTGCCGAAGCGGGCGCGGAGCTCGTCGAGCTGCGTGGCCACGTCCTCGTCGGTGACCTCCTGCTCGTCGACCGTGATCTCCAGCTCGCCGAACGCGGGCACGGTGATCTCGGGACGAACGTCGACCTCGGCCGTGAACGCGAGCGTCTCGCCGTCCTCGATCTTGGTGACCTCGAAGTCGGGACGGCCGAGCGTGCGCACCTCACCCGCGTTGACCGCTTCCAGGTACTTGGCCGGAATGGCCTCCTGGATGACCTCGTCCAGCACCGGAGCGCGGCCGATGCGGCTCTCCAGCACCTTGGCGGGGGCCTTGCCCGGACGGAAACCGGGGATGCGGACCTGCTTCGCGAGCTTCCGGTACGCCTGGTCGAAGTTCGACTTGAGCTCGTCGAACGGCACCTCGACGTTGATCCGGACCCTCGTCGGGCTCAGGTGCTCGACGGTGCTCTTCAACGTGGACTCCTCGTAACGAACAAGAACGTGCAGACAGCCGGTACCGCCTTAGGTGGCGCCCGGATTCCCAGCGAGTCTAGGCGAGACCCGCGCTGTGACCGCCGCCACCCCGGTCGCAGCGCCGCGGGCGACGGCCGGCCAGGCCGCCACGGGTCGGGACGTCGTGGTCGCGAGCCCACCCCGACCGGCACCGCTCAGACGCCGCCACCCATTCCCGAGCGACGCCGTTTTTGGTTCGCGACGCGAAAGGCTTCACGGAGAAGAACCGGCCCACTACCGCCCGTCGACCCCTCCATCTCAATTTCACTCTTTCGGCCGCAACACCGATTCCGGACTGATCAAGATGACTCCGTTAGCACTAATCTCCGGCGCGCGACCGACAGGTAGCGTTACGACGCTCGCACCATGCGTAACAGGACCACGGGAACGAACGAGAAAAAGTCGTCGCACCGTTTTACTCCGAGGATCCGCCTGATGGAGACACGCCAGCTTCTCGCGTTCACTACCGTGGTTCAGACAGGGAGCTTCACCAAGGCCGCTGCCACGCTCAACTGCTCGCAGCCGACCATCACGACCCGCATCAAGGCCCTCGAGGAGGCCCTGGGAGTCGTTCTTTTCCGACGCCTCCCACGAGGTATCCAGATGACGTCCGCGGGCGTAGAACTGCTCCCGTTCGCGCGAAACATCATCAACCTCACCGAAAAGGCCCGAAAAGCCATAACGATGAACGGAGAGCCACACGGCAAACTCGTCATCGGCTCCGCACAGAGTTTGACCGACTACCGTCTGCTACCGCTCATCGAATACATGTGCTGGCGCTACCCGTCCGTCCAACTCTCGCTGCACTCCCGAAACACCCTGAACAACCTGAACTCCGTACGGGACGGCGCCCTCGACTGCGCCTTCTTCATCGGCGCCATCGAACCCCGCGAGGGCCTCGAAACGACAGTCCTCTGCCCCGAACCCCTGCTCATGGTCGCGAGCCCGAGCCACATGCTCACCCAACGCCAGTCGCTCACCGAGGACGACCTCACCAGCAGCACCCTCATCCGCGCGGAGAACGGAGCCTCCTACCACGAACTCTTCGAACACTCCCTCGGCTACGACGACACCCGCGCCCCCGTCCTGGAACTGGACTCGGTAGACGCCGCCAAACGAGCAGTGGCCTCAGGCCTCGGCATCGCCCTGATGCCCGAAGTCACCGTCGCCTCCGAACTCTCCGACGGCAGGTTGGTCCGCTTGCCCTGGTCCCCGACGTTCCGCGTCTACACGCAGTTCGGCTGGCGCCAGGACAACTCGACGAACCCGGCAGTAACGGCCCTCGTCTCCGCCGCGGCCCAAGTGGTGAGCGACCAGGTCGCGTCCCTGACCTGACAGAGCAGCCCGCACGCCGAAGGCGGCGCCTCTCAAGCGATGCCGCAGGCGAGCAGTCGCGAAGCCGAGGCAAGGCTTTCCCGTGCGCTCCGGGTGGGGACCCGTCGTGCCTGATCGTTGGCAGGCTCGGCTTGGGACGGGACCCCACCCGGATCGCACCACCTACGCGCGCGCCGAAGGCGCCACCGAGGTACTCCCCCGAACCACCAACTCCGGCAGAACATCCTCAACGTCAGTCGGCGAAGCCCCGTCAACCACCGCCAACAAGGCCCGAGCCGCCCGAGCCCCGAACGCGAACGTGTCCCGCGACAACGCGGTCAACCGCCCGTGCTGACACAACACCGAGTCGTCCCAAGCCACGATCGACAACTCCCCAGGCACCGAAACCCCAAGCGACGCCGCAACTTCAGCCCCGGCAACCGCCATGACGTCATTGTCGTAAACGATCGCCGAAGGCGCCTCAGCACCCTCCAGCAACGCCCGAGTAGCCCGCGCCCCAGCCTCAGCCGTGTAGTCCCCGGCCACGATCACACCGTCCACAACAGACGCCAAGAACGCCTGATCCCTCCGAACCGTGTGCAACAACGAGGACAACCCGGCAACCCGAGCAATCCTCCGATGCCCCAACGACTTCAGATACTCCACCACAGAAGTCATGGCCGCGTAGTCATCAGCCCACACCGAAGCCAACGCCCCATGATGCCCAGCCCCACCAACAACAACAGCCGGCAGCCCCAACGACGACATCAGCTCGACCCGAGGATCGGCCACCAGCAGATCCACGAGGAACACCCCGTCCACCCGGTGCTCGGCCCACCACCGCCGGTACAACTCGATCTCAGCGTCCCGGGACGACACCACCTGCAGCAACAACGCGGATGACATCTCCGACTGCATCCCGGCGATCAGCTGGAAGAAGAACGCCTCATCGCCAAGAGCCCGAGGCGGCCGCACCAACACCAGCCCCACCGCATCAGCGGACGCGGACGACAACGCCC
>JAVXWK010000392.1:0-3404 GCA_032230575.1 Pseudonocardiales bacterium
CCGGCGGCGTGGCAGGCCGGGTTCACCGGCAAGGGCGTGAAGGTCGCCGACCTCGACGGCGGGTACGACGCGACGCACCCGGACCTTCGCAACGTGATCGCCACCAAGGACTTCACCGGAACGAGCATCGCCGACGGCTACGGGCACGGCACGCACACCGCGTCCACGATCGCGGGCTCGGGCGTCGGCTCCGGCGGCAAGTACGCCGGTGTGGCGCCCGACGCCTCGCTGCTGATCGGCAAGGTGTGCGAGGACGACGGCGGCTGCCAGGAGGACGCGATCATCGCGGGCATGCAGTGGGCGGCCGACCAGGGCGCGTCCATCGTGAACATGTCGCTGGGCGGCGGGCCGACCGACGGCAAGGACCCGCTCTCACTGGCGCTCGACAAGATCAGCGCCCAGTCCGGCGCGCTGTTCGTCGTCGCGGCGGGCAACGCCGGCGCGGCCCGCAAGGTCGGCAACCCGGCCGCGGCGGACCTGGCTCTGGCCGTGGGCAGCGTGACGAAGCAGGACGAGCTGTCGCGGTTCTCCAGCCAGGGCCCGCGGCTCGTGGACGACGCGATCAAGCCGGACATCGCGGCGCCGGGTTCGGACATCATCGCGGCACGGGCCACCGGCACGTCGATGGGCACGCCGGTGAACTCCTTGTACACCAGCGCGAACGGCACGTCGATGGCGACCCCTCACGTGACCGGCGCGGCGGCTTTGCTGCTGCAGCAACACCCTTCGTGGAAAGCGCCGGAGCTCAAGGCGGCTCTGATGAACGCCGCGACGCCGCTTCCGTCGCTCAGCGTGTACCAGCAGGGTGCCGGACGCCTCGACGTCGGCCGCGCGGTGTCGTCTCCGGTGCGGGCTTCTGCCGGCAGCGTGAACTTCGGGAGCTTTCCGTGGCCGCGCAACACTTCTCCGGTCACCCGCAAGGTGACGTTCTTCAACTCCGGTGCCAGCGCGTCGACCTTGTCGTTGAAGGCGCCGGTCACGTTGTCGGCTTCCTCGGTCACTGTGCCCGCCGGTGGCAGTGAGTCGGTGGACCTGTCGTTCAAGCCCACCGCGGACGGGCTGTTGAGCGACTGGCTGACCGCGACGGACGGTTCGCAGGTCGTACGGGTCGCGCTGGGCGCGTCTGTCGAGCCGGAGAGCTACGACCTGACCGTGAAGCGCGTGCTGCGCGGTGACACCGACGAGGGTTGGTTCGGCGGGCTGGTGAACTCCCAGACGGGCCAGTACTTCCGGCTGAAGTTCGTCGAGAACAGCTCCCGGCAGGTGCTCCGGTTGCCCAAGGGCCGGTACGACCTCGTCGGGTTCAGCGAGTCGTCGACGAAGGGCAAGCGGTACGCGTCGGCGATCCTCAAGCCCGGCATCGTGTTGTCCTCCAACGCGACCACGGCCGTCGACGAGAAGTCAGCGAAGCCGGTGTCCGCCAAGGCGGGGCAGGCCAGGCTGAACTCGTACCAGGCAAGTCTGGTGTTCGGAAAGGAGTCGTTGACGTACGTGGCCTCCGCCGACACCACGTTCTACGCGACGTCGTCCGAGGCCCAGGACCGCGTGCTCGGGTTCGTCTACCGGCCGGTGCTCGTGAACGGCACCTCGATCTACAACCTCGTGTTCGCCGACAAGAACCGGGTGCCTGCCACTCTGGCGTTCGAGGCTCGGAACCTGGCCATCGTGAAGGCGTCCTACTACGTGCAGGGCGCTTCGACGACAGCCAGCCGCTCGGATTCCGGTGCGCTGCCGTGGGACGACAGCGACCTCTACTCCGCCGACCTGCCGGTGAAGGTGCCGTCGACGCGCACCGAGTACTACACGCCGGGTGTGGCGTGGACGCAGTCGATGTCCATTTCGGACGGTACGACGTCGGAGCACCTGATCCACAACAGGACGTTCCCGCGCGCCGGCTCGTTCACCACCGAGTGGAACCGCGCTCCGGTCGGCCCGATCCCGGATCCGGTGGAGTGGGAGGACGGCTCCGTGACCGTCACGGCGGCGTTGTTCGCGCCCGGTGACGTCGTGTCGTCGAGCGAGAGCGAAGGCATCGACTCAGGCGCGATCAAGGGCACGTCCGAGCTGTCGCGCGACGGTGTCGTGCTCGGCAGGTCGGACACGCCGGGCGGCGGCACCTTCACCGCCACGCCAGGCCCGTTGACGTTGAAGACCTCCGCGACGCGCTCGCAGAAGTTCTCGGTGGTGGGCACGCGCGTCGATGCCACCTGGACGTTCGCCGGCTCGCGGCTGATGTTCGTGCGCGCGTCCGGCAAGGTGTCCGCACGTGGTGTGGCGCCGTCCGGAGCGTTTCCGCTGACGTTGCGCGTGGGCGGCAACACGGGGGCGGTGTCGTTCGAGCTCGCGATCTCCTATGACGACGGCAAGACATGGCAGCCGACCGCGGTGACGCAGTCAGGTGACGCCTACACGGCCCAGCTGAGGCACCCGTCGGGCAACGGGTTCGTGAGTCTGCGCAGTGCGGCGACTGACGCGAGCGGGAACTCGGTGCGGCAAACGGTTCTGAGGGCTTACCAGTTCGGACAATAGGCGCACAATTGGTGGCGTGGACACCAGGTCACTGCACGACGAGCTGGAGCGTGCGCGGGCAGCTTTCCACGAGTTGCTCGCGCACGCCGAGGCCGGTGAGTTGCGGCGCCGGTCCAACGGCACGAGGTGGACCAACCGGCAGTTGCTCTTCCACATGCTGCTCGGTTTCCTGATCATGCGTGCGCTGATGGCGATGGCGCGTGGGTTCAGCCGGATGCCGCCAGGGGCGAGCCGCGGGTTCGCGCGCGTGCTCAACGCGGGGACACCGTTGTTCGACGTGGCGAACTACCTCGGGTCGTGGCTGGGCGGCACGTTCCTGACTCGCCGCCGGATGAACAGCTTGTGCGACAGCACGATCACCGCACTGCACAGGCGCCTGGACGGCGAGGCGGACCTGAAGCGCGGCATGCACTACCCGACGCGCTGGGACCCCTTCTTCCAGGACTTCATGACTCTCGCGGACCTCTACCGGTTCCCGGTGCGGCACTTCGACTTCCACCGCCGGCAGCTGACCCTCTGAGCGTCAGCTGCCGAACGCCGAGTCGACCGCCCGGCTGGTTTCCACGACCAGCCGGGCGATTCAGGCTGTCCGGGAGAAGTTTGTAGGCTGCGCCAGGCGGAACCAGCGGCGCTCGGGACACGAGGACGATGACGGAAGAGACGTTCGGGCCGTACCGGATCGAGCAGCTGCTCGGTCGCGGCGGGATGGGCGAGGTGCACCGGGCGTACGACACGGCGCACGACCGGTTCGTGGCGCTCAAGAGGCTGTCGCCCGGCATCCACGACGACGCGGACTACCGCGCCCGCTTCCGCCGCGAGGCGCGGATCGTCGCGCGGCTGCGCGAGCCGCACGTCATCCCGATCCACGCGTACGG
>JAVXWK010000436.1:0-8849 GCA_032230575.1 Pseudonocardiales bacterium
GACGATGATCGCGACGACCGGGTACACGAAGGACAGCACGGCGATCAGCGATGTCGGGAGCTTCTGGTAGCTCGAGTACATCAGCACGTACATGACGCAGGTGTGGATCACGCCGATGCCGACGAGCCACGCCCAGCCGCCGCCGATCGACGCCGTGCCGGAGAAGTCCACGAACGGCAGCAGCAGGAAGATGCCCGCGGTCACCTGGGTCAGTGCGATCAGGTGCGGGCGGATTCCCTTGAGCTGCTTGGCGACGATCGTGGCGAACGCGTAGAGCAACGCGGCGAGCAGCGCCTGGCCGATGCCGAGCAAGTAGGAACCGCTCACGGTGACGCTGGTGATGTCGGTGACGAGAACGACGCCGGCGAACGCGACACCGACCCAGCCGAGCTTGGCCGCGGTGAGTTTTTCCTTGAACACCAACGCACCCAGCAGCACGACGTAGAACGGCTGCGTGTGGTAGACGACGGTCGCGAGCGAGATCGACGTCTTCTCGTAGGCGGAGAACAGGAACGCCCAGTTGTAGACGATGAAGACGCCGCCCAGCAGAGCGAGCAGGAACGTCTTGCGGGTGAACCCGGTGTCGTTGAAGAAGCCTCGAATCCAGCAGTACAGACCGAGCGCGACCGCACCGAACACGCACCGCCAGAACGCCACGGTGAACGGCTGCGCGCCGGACTCGAAGACGAACACACCGATGGTCCCGGACAACACCATGGCGATCGTCAGCTCGACGATCCCCTTCTTCTGCAGCTCAGCCGCCTGAATGGTCATGGCGCTAAGTTTGCGATGGCTCACATACCGCCAACAGTGGCAGCGTTGACACCCTTCGCTAAGATCCTGCCATGCTGCGTAGTGTCGCCGTGGTCCTGATCGACGGGGTCGCGCCGTTCGAGTTCGGTGTCGTGTGCGAGGTGTTCGGCATCGACCGGACCGAGGACGGTGTGCCGCCGTTCGAGTTCAGGGTGTGCGGGGAACGGCCGGGCGAACCCGTCGGCACGAACGTCGGCGTGCAGCTGATTCCCGAGCTCGGGCTGGACGCGCTGGCCGACGCCGACCTCATCGCGGTGCCCGCCGCGAGGTTGCGCGAGCACTACCCGCCGGCCGTGCTGCAGGCGTTGCGCGAGGCCCACGCGAACGGCGCGACACTGCTCTCGGTGTGCAGCGGGGCGTTCCTGCTCGGCGAGGCCGGGCTGCTCGACGACCGGCCGTGCACCGTCCACTGGCATCACGCCGCCGCGTTCACCGAGCGCTTCCCGCTGGCCAAGGTCGACCCGAACGTGCTCTACGTCGACGACGGCGACATCGTGACGAGCGCGGGCACCGCGGCGGGCATCGACGCCTGCCTGCACATCGTGCGCCGCGAGCTCGGCACCGGCCCGGCGACCGCGATCGCCCGGCGGATGGTCGTGCCGCCGCAACGGGAAGGCGGGCAGCGGCAGTTCATCGAGATGCCGGTGCCGACGAACGCCGCGATGAGCCTGCAGCCCGTGCTCGACCAGATGCTGGAGTCGCTCGACGTCGAGCACACGGTCGCCGACCTGGCTCGCCGTGCTCAGCTCTCCGAACGCACCTTCGCACGGCGGTTCGTCGCGGAGACCGGCACCACCCCGGTCCGCTGGCTGACCGCGCAACGCGTCCTGCACGCCCGCAAGCTGCTGGAGGAGACCTCGCTCGCCGTCGAGGAGATCGCCCGGCGCAGCGGGTTCAGCACGGCCGCCCTGTTGCGACACCACTTCTACAAGGACGTCGGCGTGTCCCCCAACTCCTATCGTCGCGCGTTCTCCGCTGCCTGAACGCGAGCGACGCTCCGCAGGAGAAGGCCACCGAGGCGATCGCCGCGATCACGAGCGGGCTGTTCGCGCTGGGGTGGCTGCGGCACGGCGTCAGCCCGCGAGTCGTGCACCTGACCGACGCGGGTGCGAACGGGCGGGCCTAGGTGTTCGGCAGGCCCGTAAGGCCCACGTAACACCCGACCGGGGAACACCGGCCCGCGTCAGATGGTTGGATCGACACGTGAGGCACTTCGACCTGGTCATCATCGGTACCGGCTCCGGCAACTCCATCCCGAACGACGCGATGGCGGGCTGGGACATCGCCATCCTCGAGAAGGGGACCTTCGGCGGCACCTGCCTGAACGTGGGCTGCATCCCCACCAAGATGTTCGTCCACACCGCCGACCAGGCCGCGGCGCCTGCGAACGCCAAGAAGCTCGGCGTGGACGCGCACCTCGACGCGGTGCACTGGCCGCAGATCCGGGACCGCATCTTCGGCCGCATCGACCCCATTGCCGAGGGTGGCCGCAACTGGCGTGCCAACGAGAACGCGAACGTCACGGTCTACGAGGGCACGGCGAAGTTCCTCGACGCGCACACGATCGACACCGGCACCGGCGAGACGATCACCGCCGACCGGATCGTGGTGGCGGCGGGCAGCAGGCCGACGGTCCCCGAGATCGCGGACATCGAGACGACCGGCTTCCACACCAGCGACTCGATCATGCGCCTGGACGAGCTGCCGGAGAGCCTGATCATCCTGGGCAGCGGCTTCATCGCCTCCGAGTTCGCGCACGTGTTCAGCAGCTTCGGCGTCAAGGTCACGATGATCGCGCGCTCGAACCTGTTGCTGCGCCACGAGGACCTGGAGATCGCCGAACGGTTCACCGAGGTCGCGAAGCAGAAGTGGGACGTGCGGCTGCAGCGCAAGACGATCCGCGCGGAGAAGACCGACACCGGTGTCCGCCTGCACATGGAAGGTCCGGACGGCGCGGAAACCGTTGAGGCGGCTCAGCTTCTCGTCGCGGTCGGCCGTCAGCCGAACACCGACCTGCTCGACGCGGGCAAGGCCGGGCTCGAGCTGCACGACGACGGCCGGATCAAGGTCGACGAGTTCCAGCGCAGCAGCCGGCCGCACATCCTCGCGCTGGGCGACATCAGCTCGGACTACCAGCTCAAGCACGTCGCGAACCACGAAGCCAAGGTGGTGCAGCACAACCTGCTGAACCCGGACGAGCCCAGGGCCAGCGACCACCGGTTCGTGCCGGCCGCGGTGTTCTCGAGCCCGCAGATCGCGAGCGTCGGACTCACTGAGGAAGAGGCCAAGGCAAAGGGAATTCGGTATGTGACTTCGTCGCAGGCCTACGCGTCCATCGCGTACGGCTGGGCGATGGAGGACACGACCGGTTTCGCGAAGCTGATCGCCGATCCCGCGACCGGAAAGCTCCTCGGCGCGCACATCATCGGCCCGCAGGCGTCGACGGTGATCCAGCCTCTCATCCAGGCGATGAGCTTCGGCCTGGACGCGAAGTCCATGGCGCATGGGCAGTACTGGATCCATCCGGCGATGCCGGAACTGGTCGAGAACGCGCTCCTGAACCTGCCACTGGACTGAAGGCCTTGAACGACAGGGACTTCCGCCGCTGTCGGTAATCGCATTCACCGACCACCATGCAGCGATGACTGACAGAGTCCTCGTCGCGTACACCTCGAAGATCGCCGCCACCGACGAGATCGCCGAGATCATCGGCACCGAACTCGCCGGCTGCGGGCTGAGAGTCACCGTGCTCTCGGTCGCCGCCGCCGACACGCTGCACGGGTTCGGTGCCGTGATCATGGGCGACGCCGCGACCCGTGATGCGCATCGGTTCGTGCGGCGGCACAAGGTTTCGCTGAAACACACGCCCGTGTGGCTGTTCCACCGCGGCACACCACCCGTGCCGAACGATGTCATTCGCATGGTTCGGAAGCTGGGAGCCAGTGGACCCGTGAGCTTCGCGGGTGCGGCACCGGACTGGGATCGGGCGAAGGCATGGGCCCGCTACCTCGCCGATCAGCTCACGGTGCTGCACAGGGGGTTCGTTTCGAACTAGCCCTGAAATCAGCGCTGCAGGATGCGGACGTTGTTGCCGGCCGGGTCGCGGAAAACGCAGTCGCGGCTGCCCCACGGCTGTTCGGTCGGCTCCTGCACGACGTCGGCGCCGCTCGCCTGCAGCTTGTCGAACACGCCGTCGAGATCGGGCGTGGACAGCTGGATGTACCCGTACGAGCCGCCGTCGATCATCTCGGCGATGGCGGTCTTCTGCGTGTCCGTGAGGCCCTCCGCCATGGCCGGCGGGGAGAGCACGACGGAGGTCGCCGAGCCGACAGGGGCGACGGTGATCCAGCGCATCGTGCCCTGGCCGACGTCGACGCGGACCTCCCAGCCGAGCAGGTCGCGGTAGAACGCCAGCGAGGCGTCGGGGTCGGTGTGCGGGAGGAACGTGGCGTGAATGTCGATGTCCATGCCGACAACGCTAGGACCAGCACGAACGCCGCGCTTCTCGATTCCTGACTAGATGTACCGGGGACGGCCGGCGATCATGCCCAGAGCGGTCAAAGCCGCGAGGAGCACCAGCTGCAGCACGAGCGACGTGGTCCACGAACCCGTGGCCTCCCGCAGCACGCCGAACGCGAACGGCCCGGTGGCCGCGATCAGGTAGCCGAGGCTCTGCGCCATCGCCGAGAGCCGCGCGGTGTCCGAAGTGGACTTCGTGCGCAGCGACATGACCAGCAGCGCCAGCGGGAACATGCCCATGCCGAACCCGATCAGCACCACCCACAGGCCGGGAGCGGCGGACGGCGCCACCAGCATGCCGAAGATGCCGGCGAACGACAGCACGCCCAGCGCCAGCACCATCGGCGCCTGGCTGGAGAACCGAGCGGCGATCGGCGGCACGAACAGGCTGACCGGGACGCTGAGCAGCATCGAGACGGCGAGCAGCATGCCCGCGGTGTTCCGGTCCACGCCCGAGTCGACGAGCATGGCGGGCAGCCAGCCCATGACGGTGTAGGCGAACAGCGACTGCAGGCCGAAGAACACGGTGATGACCCACGCCAGCGGGCTGCGCAGCAACGACCGCCTCTCGGCCGGAGCGGCCGAGCGGACCACCGCGGCTTCCTCGCCGTGGCGTGCACCGGCGAACCACACGATCACCGCACCGGCCGACAGCAAGGCCCACACCCCGACGGCCATGCGCCACGAACCGAAGAAGTCCTCCAGCCGCGGAGTCAGAGCGGCGGCGAGCGCGGCGCCCGCGGAGAGCGTTCCCGTGTAGACACCGGTGATCAGGCCGACCTTGTCCGGGAAGGAGGCCTTCACCACGACGGGGATCAGCACGTTGGACACCGCGATACCCGCACACGCGATGAAGGTGCCGCCCAGCACGACCCACGGACCGTCGATCACGCGCAGCACCAGGCCGAGCGTGAGCACCCCCAAGGACAGTCCGATCGCACGGGCCATGCCGAGGCGGCGACCCAGCCACGGGGCCGCGAAGGCCGCGAAGCCGAAACAAAGCGCCGGAACGGCCGTCAACGCGCTGGTCCAAGCGGCCGAAACCCCAAGGGCGGCGCGGACATCGACGAGCACCGAGGCCAGACTGGTCACCGCAGGGCGGAGATTCGCCGCCGCGAGGGCGACCCCGATCGCGAGCAGCGTGGACCCGACCAGCGGAACGTGACGATTCTTGACGACCGTCACCCTGCGACCTCGATCGGTGGCAGTCTGTGCGGCAAGAGTCGTCTGCTGAATCGTCACGCGCATTACTATCGCAGACATGGGATGTTCGGATGAAAGGATGACGCTGTGCCGTTGGCCACTACCCGACGTGCAGGCCTCGTCGACCAGGTGATCGAGCAGATGCGAAGCGCGATCACCAGCGGCGAATGGCCCGTCGGGCAGCGCATCCCGCCCGAGCCCGAGCTGGTCACCGCGCTCGGGGTGGGTAGGAACACGGTTCGCGAGGCCGTGCGCGCGCTCTCGCACGCCGGCCTGCTGGAGGTGCGGCAGGGCGACGGCACGTTCGTCCGCGCGACCAGCGAGATCTCCGGCGCGGTCCGCCGCATGTGCGGGACCGAGCTGAAAGAGGTGCTGCAGGTCCGCCGCACGTTGGAGATGGAAGGCGCGCGCCTGGCCGCGAAGCACCGCACCGACGCCGAGCTGACGCACCTCACCGAGCTGCTGCGCAAGCGCGACGCGGCGATGGAGGCCGAGCAGTGGGCCGAGGTGATCGAGCACGACACCGCGTTCCACGTGCTGCTCGTGCAGTGCTCGCACAACACGCTTCTAGCGGAGCTCTACCAAGGGTTGACCGAAGCGGTCAAAGCTTCGGTGGCGGCATCTGTCGACACCACTCAGCCTGGTCAGGACCAGGTGTCGCACACCGGGCTGCTGCACGCGGTGCGGGACGGCGACCAGGAGAAGGCGGCGATCGAGGCGGGCGGGTTCTTCGAGGAGCTGATCGAGAAGTTCTGCTAGGTGGAGATGTCGCCGTACTGCGGACGAAAGTTGTCCGCATGAGCTCATAGCGTGGGGGCCATGGAGATCACGCCGTTTCGCATCGAGGTCCCGCAGGCCGAGGTCGACGACCTCCGTTCGCGTCTGGCCAACACGCGCTGGCCGGAAGAGGATCTACCGGGCGTCGGCTGGTCCTACGGCATCCCGCTGAGCTACCTGCGCCCGCTCGCCGAGTACTGGGCCGGCGGGTTCGACTGGCGGGCGCAGGAAGAGCGGATCAACTCCTACCCGCAGTTCACGACCGAGATCAGCGACCAGCGCATCCACTTCGTGCACGTGCGCTCCGAGAAGCCTGACGCGTTGCCGTTGCTGCTGATCCACGGCTGGCCGGGCTCGTTCGCCGAGTTCCTGGACGTCATCGAGCCGCTGTCCCAGGACTTCCACCTGGTGATCCCGTCGATCCCCGGCTTCGGCTTCTCCGGGCCCGTGAAGAAGACCGGGTGGAACGTGCTGCGCATCGCGTGGGCGTTCGCGAAGCTCATGGAGGGCCTGGGTTACGAGCGGTACGGCGCGCAGGGCGGCGACTGGGGTTCCGGGATCGCGCAGGAGCTCGGCCGCGTGTTCCCCGAGCAGGTCGTCGGCGTGCACGTGAACATGCTGCAGACCTTCCGGCCGTCCGGGGTCAACGACCTGACGCCGGAGGAGCTCAAGTCGCTGGAGTCGCTGGACCACTACCAGAAGGAGCTCTCCGGCTACATGCACGTCCAGCGCACCCGGCCCCGCACGCTCGGCTACGGGCTGACCGACTCGCCGGTCGGGCAACTGGCGTGGATCACGGAGAAGTTCCACGACTGGACGGACAACCAGGGCGTGCCCGAGGACGCGGTGAACCGCGACCACATGCTGACCAACGTGTCCATCTACTGGTTCACGGGCACGGCGAGCTCGTCGGCGGCGCTGTACAAGGAGGCGTCGGCGTCCTGGGGCCAGCAGCAACCGTCGACGGTGCCGACGGGCGTCGCGATCTTCCCGCACGACATCAGCGCGCCGGTGCGGTCACTGGCGGAGAAGATGATCCCGACGCTCGTGCACTGGACGGAGTTCGACCGCGGCGGTCACTTCGCCGCCATGGAGGAGCCGGACCTGCTGGTCCAAGACATCAGGAAGTTCTTCGAATCGCTGTGACCACAACACTTTCGAACCGCACGCTCAACCGGACGCTGCTGGCGCGGCAGCTGCTCCTGGAGCGGACGAGCATGCCGATCGTCGAGGCCGTCGAGCACCTCGGCGGGCTGCACGCCCAGGCGCCGGTGCCGCCCTACCTCGCGTTGTGGACGCGGCTCAAGCCGTTCAAGTTCGACGCGTTGAGCAAGCTGATCATCGACAAGTCGCTGGTGCGGATGACGTTGTGGCGCGGCACGTTGCACCTGATCTCGGCGTCCGACGTCTACCTGATGCGCACGGCCCTGCAGCCGGAGCTGAACAAGTGGGCGCGCAACGTGATGCCGCCCGCCGACCGGGTCGAGATCGACCTGGACAAGCTGACGCGGATCACCCGCGAGTTCGTCGACACCGAGCCGCGGACGGTGGCGGAGATCGGCGCGCACCTGGAGGAGCACTTCCCCGAGGCGAGGGCGCGCGAGCTGTCGACGCAGGCGCAGATGCTGGTACCGATGATCCAGGTGCCTCCGCGCGGGATCTGGGGCGTGGGCGGCATTCCGCAGAACATCGCGATGACCACCTGGCTGGGAAAGGATCTGCCGGCCGAGGCCGCGGTCGCGGAGCTGATCACGCGGTACCTGCGGGTGTTCGGGCCGGCGACGCTCGCGGACATGCAGGCCTGGTCGCGGTTGATCGGGTTGAAGGCGCACGCGGCCGATCTGGATCTCGTCGAGTACCGCAGCGAGGCCGGCAAGGTGCTGCTGGACGTGCCGGACGGCGTGATCGTGGACGAGAGCACGCCCGCGCCCGCACGGCTGCTGCCGGCGTTCGACAGCGTGATGTTCGGCCACGCCGACAAGACCCGGATCATGAGCGACGAGGCGCGGGCGCGGTGGGGCGCGGTCCGCAACGCCGTGTTCCCGCCGACGTTCCTCGTGGACGGGTTCGTGCGCGGCACCTGGAACGTGGTGGAGGCCAAGGACACCGCGACGCTGACCATCGAGCCGTACTTCAAGACCTTCAAGAAGGACATGGCGGGCGTGGTCCGCGAGGCCAAGGCGGTGCTCAAGGTGATGGCGCCCAAGAAGCGCCATGTGATCGTTGCACCTTAGGGCGGGATTTCCTGCCCTTGTGTGTGTCTGGCGGTCGTGTCCGGGGGCAGCGGGGTCGTTCACGCTCGTGCCATGGTCGCCGCACGCCGGTCAGCCGAAGAGAAGGTCACGGCCGCCCTCGCGGACGGCAAGCGCAAGGCGGGCCCCGGTACGCACGCTTTGCTCGCGCTGCAACGGAACGCGGGCAACGCGGCCGTGGGCGCGCTCCTGGCGGCCAAGCAGAAGCAGCCGGACGAGGCCTCGATCGACGCCGCACTGAAGGAAGTACGCGGTTCCGAGCCCGACATCGACACCGTCGAGAAG
>JAVXWK010000461.1:0-3491 GCA_032230575.1 Pseudonocardiales bacterium
AGGAATCGCCAGTTCGGGGGAGCCGGCCGAGAAGGTGACGCAGCGCGCCGACGAGGTCGGCCAGAAGTGGGCGGGCGTGGCCTGCCCGACCGAGTTCTTCGCCCTCGGCGGCCAGGGAAAGGGCACCCCGCTGAGGGCGACGATCACGTCGTTCGGCCCGACCCTGCTGTCCAAGGTGCTGGCGCTCAACGACGTGCAGGAGTCCTCGCTCGGTCTGGTGTTCCACTTCGCCGACAAGGCGGGGCTGCCCATGCTCGACCTCAAGGACCTGCGCGCCGTCGTGCAGTTCCTGGTCAGCGACGAGGGCGAGGAGGCGCTCAAAGGCCTCGGTGGGCTCTCGCCGGCGACGGCGGGGGTCATCCTGCGCGAGCTGATCGCGTTCGAAGACCAGGGCGCCGACGAGTTCTTCGGTGAACCGGAGTTCGACACCGCCGAGCTGCTCCGCACCACCGCCGAGGGACACGGCGTGGTGTCGCTCCTCGAGCTGCCGCAGGTGCAGGACCGGCCACGGCTGTTCTCGACCTTCCTGATGTGGTTGCTCGCCGACCTCTTCCACGACCTGCCCGAGGTAGGCGACGTCGACAAGCCCAAGCTCGTCTTCTTCTTCGACGAGGCGCACCTGCTCTTCGACGACGCGTCGAAGGCGTTCCTCGAGGCGATCGCCCAGACGGTGCGGCTGATTCGGTCGAAGGGTGTCGGCGTCTTCTTCGTCACCCAGACGCCGAAGGACGTGCCCGGCGACGTGCTCGCGCAGCTGGGCAACCGGGTGCAGCACGCGCTGCGCGCCTTCACACCCGACGACGCCAAGGCGCTCAAGGCGACCGTGTCGACGTTCCCGCACTCGCCGTACGACCTCGAGGAGCTGCTCACCCAGCTCGGGATCGGCGAGGCCGTCATCACCGTGCTGTCCGACCGCGGTGCACCGACGCCGGTGGCGTGGACGCGGCTGCGTGCGCCGCAGTCACGGATGTCGCCGACCGAAGACGCTCGGATCGACGAGATCATCGCGTCGTCCACGATTCACGCCAAGTACGCCGAGACGGTGGACCGTGAGTCGGCGTACGAACGACTCGCCGCCAAGCTCGCACCGCCCGCCGAGGCTGCACCTCCGACGACGGCCCCGGCTCCGGCGGACGACGACCCGGCGCCGCCGTCACGGCCGACCCGCGACCAGGAGTCGGCCCTGGAGAAGGCGGTGAAGTCGCCGGCGGCCAAGCAGTTCGCCCGCTCGGCGGCGGCGGTCCTGGGTCGCGAGATCACCCGCAGCATCTTCGGCACCTCGCGCCGCCGGCGCTGAACCGGCCCGGCCCCGCTCTGCTCACTCCCACACGCGCCGGCGGCGCCCACCCGCGAGGGTGGACGCCGCCGGTCGTGCTCAGACCAACTGCTGACAGTCCTACTTGGTGACAGCGCTCAGCGCGTTGATCTGGCCGTTGCCGTACCAGGAGTTGTATCCCTCGCCACCTTGGCAGGTCTGCGCAGCTCCGCTGGTCTGCGTGATGGCTGAGTAGGGCACACCCTGCAGGGCGCTCCCCGGTGCTCCGCTCGCCGGCGTCTCCGTCGGGCAGGGCTGGGAGTCGGCGGTCTGCTGCATGATCGCCGCGACCTGTCCCGGTCGCATCTTGCCGTTCTGCGGCGAGCTCGCGTCGCCGTACCGGCTGATGATCAGCGCTGCGAGGCCCGCGGCGTGCGGGCTGGCCATCGACGTCCCCTGCAGGTAGCAGTAGACCGTCAGGCCCTGACCCGGGGTGGCCGGATCCTCCTTGACGCTGCGGCCGCACGGCTCGTAGGACGGCCAGGTCGACAGCACCAGGCCGTTGACCGAGTCCGCACTGCGGCCGTAGTAGAAGTCACCGCCAGGAGCGGTCACCTCGGTCACCCCGACCCCGTAGGACGAGTAGTACGACTTCAGGAAGTCGTCGGGGTCGTCGTTGCCGTCAACCTGGCGGGCGCTACCCACTGCAGAGACGCCGATGACACCGGGCACCTCGACGGGCACCACTGCACAGGCGTTGGTGACGTCACGGGTGACCGGGTTGGTGTCGTCCGGGCTCGTCGCGTCGACCGACGGGTGCGCCAGGTCATCGCTCTCGTTGCCATTCGCGGCAACCACGGTGACGCCCTGCGTCTGCGCCCACTGGATGGCCCGTGACTCCGCCTTGTAGATGGCGCGTTGCACCGGGTCGTTCTTGCAGTTGTAGAGGTAGGGGTCGGCGAAGTAGCTGTTGTTGGTCACGTCGAAGTGGTGGCTGCCGGCCCACATGAAGGCACAGACCACGTTCTCCGGGTAGAAGAACCCTGCTGCGTTTCCGGTCTTGACGGCGGCGATCTTCACGTTCGGCGCGACACCGACGATCCCGATCCCGTTCGCGGCCGCCGCGATCGTGCCTGCGGTGTGTGTGCCGTGACCGTTGTCGTCCTTCCAGGCCGCCGGCGCGGGGTTGGAGACGCCGCTGTCACATGAGGTGCTGTTCGCGAAGTCCACGTTCGCCGCGAGGTCCGGGTGGGTGTAGTCGAGTCCGCTGTCCAGGTCGCCGACAAGAACGGCGGGGCTGCCGCCCGTGATCGCGTGCGCCTGGGGAGTCTTGATCTGCCGCATGTCCCACTGGAGCCCGGACAGGCTGTCGCTGTCCGCCGCCGGGGCGTTCGGAAGGTCGCCAGAGGCTGACGCGTCCGCCTGGGTCGAGGACTCGGTGCCGTCGATGCGCATCTTGTACTTCGACGTCGGGTTGACCGACTCGACCTTGCCGTCCTTGCTCATGGCGGCGCGGAAGTCGCTCCTCTCCGACCGCGCGACCAGCACGCCGATCTCGGGATAGGTGGCAATCACCCTGCCGCCGGCCGCGGCGACGCGGGCGGTGGTGTCGGATGACAGTGCTTGCTGCTTGGCGAGGATCAGGTAGGTCTCCGTGGACCCGGTCGTCCCGTTGGTGTCGGACGACGCGATCGGTGCTCCAAACAACAAGAGGGCGCCGACTGCGGCGACCGAGGTCACCGCCTTGTGGGCGAGACGCATGTGCGCGCTCCTCTCCGGGCCGCGACGCTTCCTCGCGCTGTCGTGAGGAGGGGAACGTCGTGGTCCGAGCGGGAACCTAGCCGTCCACAGGGGGCGGTGACTAGTCCTAAATGACTAGGACTTTTGCGACATATCGTCACACTCGGTGATGGCGGAGGATGCGAGATTCGAACTCGCGAGGGTGTTACCCCAACACGCTTTCCAAGCGTGCGCACTAGGCCACTATGCGAATCCTCCGCCGGTGAGAATACAGGGACCCCAGCCCCCCTCCCCGCGGTGATCATGCAGCTCCGGCGGCCCCTCCCGTGGTGATCATGCAGTTGCTGCGGGCCCGGCGGGGCTGGCTAGACTTGCTCATCGACCCCTCGTGCGGCGCCACCCCGCTGAACTCCCCCAGGGCCGGAAGGCAGCAAGGGTAGGCAGGCTCTGGCGGGTGTGCGGGGGGTCCTCTGCTGTCTGCCTGCGTGACGTCGTG
>JAVXWK010000478.1:0-3096 GCA_032230575.1 Pseudonocardiales bacterium
CCGCGCTGCACGGTGAGACCGGTGGGCGGCACGTCAGTGATCTTGATCGTGTTGTTCTCGCTCGCGACGATCGCGTCCGACAGGTCCTGTCCGACCTTCTTCGCGTCGACGTCGAACGCAGCGACGAACTCGATGTCCCGCACGTGGTAAGGCCCGAACTGCACATGCATCAGGCCGGGGACACGCGCCTCTGGGTCAGCGTCCTTGTAGTACTCGACGCCCTGGACCAGCGATGCGGCACAGTTGCCGACGCCGACGATGGCTACACGTACGGAACCCATCAGTTGCTCCTCATTTGCTGGTTCATTTCGGGTCGGGTGGTGCTCTGCTTGGGGGGAGTCGGTCGCCCGGTCTCCCGCTCGCTGTCGATGAGCTCGTTCAGCCAGCGCACCTCGCGCTCGACGGACTCGAGCCCGTGCCGCTGCAGTTCTTGGGTGTAGGTGTCCATGCGCTCGCGGGTGCGGGTGAGCGCGCCCCGGAAGCCCTCGAGCCGCTCCTCGAGACGGCTGCGCCGGCCCTCGAGGATGCGCAGGCGGGTGGCGGCGTCGGTGCGGGCGAAGAACGCGAAGTGCACGCCGAAGTTCTCGTCCTCCCAGGCAGAGGGCCCGCTCTCGGCGAGCAGCTCCTGGAAGTGCTCCTTGCCGTCGGCCGTCAGCTTGTAGACGATCTTCGATCGCTTGCCGGCCAGCGGCGCGACCCCGTCGGCGGTGGCGTCCTCGGCGATCCAGCCGGTGCGGACGAGCTGCTTGAGGCAGGGATAGAGCGATCCGTAGGACAGGGCGCGGAACGATCCGAGGACGGCGTTGAGGCGCTTGCGCAGCTCATAGCCGTGCATCGAGCTGTCGTGGAGCAGACCGAGGATGGCGAACTCGAGGACGCCAGCGCGTTTGCTCACGAACCCTCCTCCGCGGACGTTGGATCGGCCTGTGGTTAGGATCGGTAGGTCGGTCCAGACCGATGTATCGGCGCGATACATCGACACGATAGGCAGACGCGGGCCCATTCGGCAAGTCGGCCCTACGATTCGTGCCCGTGTGGTCCCAGCGGTCGGTCATCGACTACTCCCTCCAGCGCCGCGCCACGCTGCTCGAGCTCTTCACGGGCAGCATGGGCGACGGCGAGGCGTGCGACGCCCACCCCTACCTCCTGCGCGCGGCCCGGTTCCACGGCGAGGAGACCGACTCCCCGTGTCCGGTCTGCCGGCGCACCAACCTCACCCACGTCACCTACGTGTACGGCGAGGAGCTGGGCCAGTTCTCCGGCCGGGTCAAGGCGACCGCCGAGCTGGAGCCGATGGCCCGCCAGCACGGCGAGTTTCGGGTCTACGTGGTCGAGGTGTGCCAGGAGTGCGGGTGGAACCATCTGACGCTCTCCTACGTCCTGGGAGATGGCGTCTCCCGCCGACCGCCCCGCCGCCAGCGCACCGCCGAGGACGACTACTAATCGTCGTCTCATGATCGACCAGGCACCGTCCTGGGCATGACCGCCGCCGACGGTGGGTACGTCACCGCCTGCGTCGCCTCGTTACCCTGGCTGCGACCCCTAGACAGTTGGACGAGGATCTCTTGAGAGTCGACTACCCCCGCTCGGAGCACACCGGCGTACGCCGATATGTGCCGTCCTGGAAGCAGTTCCTGGCTCTGGTAGGAGTGGGGTTCCTCGCCATGGTGGCCCTCGTGGGAGTGGCCTACGCCAAGACCACGATCCCGACGCCGAACCAGCTGGCAGGCGCCCAGACGACCGTTGTCTACTACAGCAACGGGAAGACCGAGATCGGTCGGTTCGGCGACCAGAACCGCATCAACGTCACGATCGACAAGGTGCCCAAGGATGTCCAGCACGCGGTGCTGGCGGCTGAGGACCGCACGTTCTACGAGAACAGCGGCGTCTCCCCGACCGGCATCGCCCGCGCGTTCTGGAACAACCTCCGGGGCGGCTCGACCCAGGGCGGGTCCACGATCACCCAGCAGTACGCGAAGAACGTCTACCTGACCCAGGAGCGCACCTACAAGCGCAAGGCCAAGGAGTTCTTGATCGCGGTCAAGCTCGGCCAGCGCGACAACAAGGACAAGATCCTCCAGGACTACCTCAACGTCATCTACTTCGGGCGCCGGGCCTATGGCATCGAGACCGCGTCGGAGACCTACTTCAACAAGAGCTCGAGCGACCTCACCGTGGCAGAGGGCGCGGTCCTCGCCGCGATCATCCGCTCGCCCGCGCGCTACGACCCGGCCAACCATCCCGAGGCGCTGCAGGCGCGTTTCGACTACGTGCTCAACGGGATGGTCGCCAAGGGATGGCTCAGCCAGGCCGACCGGGACAAGCAGAAGATGCCCGAGGTCGCCCCGGCGAAGAAGACCAACTCGGCCAGCGGCACCAACTACTACCTGCTGGACACCGTGCGGCGTGAGCTCAAGGTCAACGGCTTCACCGACCAGGAGATCGACCTCGGCGGCCTGAAGGTCATCACCACGTTCCAGCGCAAGGCCCAGCGCTCTGCCGTGCTCGCGGTCCAGCGCGAGCGCCCGAAGACGCAGGCGAAGGGCGTGCACATCGGGCTCTCCGCGGTCCGGCCGGGCGACGGCGCGGTGGTCGCGATGTACGGCGGGGCGAACGCCGGCGGGCACAACGAGGCCACCCAGGCCAGGGTGCAACCCGGGTCCGCGTTCAAGCCGTTCGCGCTGACCGCGGCGCTGCAGGACGACATCAGCCTGAAGAGCCGGTTCGCCGGCAACTCGCCGCTGAAGGTGCCCGGCAGCAAGCCGGTGAACAATGAGTTCAACCAGTCCTACGGCGGCCCCGTCGACCTCATCAAGGCCACCGCGGACTCGATCAACACGGCCTACGTGGACCTCACCATGCAGATGGGTGCCAGGAAGGTTCTCGACGCCGCGGTCGCTGCCGGCATCCCGGAGAAGACTCCGGGCCTGTTCGCCAACGCCCGCATCCCGCTGGGCACCAACTCAGCACGCAACATCGACATGGCCAGCGCCTACTCGACGTTCGCGGCGCAGGGCGTGGCCAGCCAGTGGTACACCGTGACGGAGGTCAAGGGGTCCAACGGCGGCAGCCGCTACAAGCACAAGGTGAAGAAGG
>JAVXWK010000521.1:0-22764 GCA_032230575.1 Pseudonocardiales bacterium
CGGCGTTGAACAGCGCCTCGTGTGCGGCATCCACGGTGGCGAACGGGCGGCGGTGCAGTTCGTGCTTGATCGTGGGCTGCCACCAGTTCTGTGCCTTGGTGACGTGCACGCGCACGCCGTCGGCGGCGCGCATCGGGGTGATCTTCAGCGACCAGCCGTCGATCGCCGTCACCGTGCACGTGCCCTCGACGGGGTGGGCGTCGAAGTAGTTCCAGGGGCGGCCGTGGGCGACGGTCCAGTCGCGGTAGCCCAAGCGTGGGCTCAGCGGGTCGTGCAGCACCGGGCCGGTGCGGGCGGTTGTGGACGCGGACATGGTCAGGCTCCTGTTCGGTGAGCTGACCGCGCGACGGCGCTGCGGTGCCTGGACAGCGCGAAGGCCCGGCTTCGGTTCGCGGGGGAACCGAAGCCGGGCCTTCGTCAGCGGGAAGCGCCGTCGGGCGCTCAGTCGGTCTTGTCGTTGCCGGACAACAAAAAGCCCCGCGTCACGTCGGTGACCGGGGAGCGCGTGGTGGTGCCGGGGAGCGGTCGATCAGAGGGGAAGCGGGACGACGCGGGGAAGCTGGCCGTGCTGCTGCTCGTAGGCGATCAGCCTCTCGATCACGGCGGACCAGTCATGTGCCTGCTCGTCGCGGCGCACCTCGGCGAAGACGTACGAGGCGTCGTTGCGCAGCACCGGGCACGCGGGGCGTGCCTCGTCCATGCAGCCGCGGTGCAGGGCTCCGCCGGCCGCGACTTCTCCCTCCGAGACCGCCACCCATGCGGTCGGTGCCGAGTTCAGGCCGTCGCCGCAGAACTGGCATAGCCAGTGCTGTTCGGCCTCACGGACTCTGCTGGCGTTGAGCCCGATCCACGCGACCTGGTCTCCGATGACCGGAGCCACCCAGGGCACCTTGCGACCCTTGATGATCGGCCGCGGCAGGCCACGTCCGGGCTGTCCTTCCTCGGCGACCACATCGCTCGCCTCGACACCGTCGAACTCGCAGTTCTCGTTGAGGCAGTAGACGTTCTTGGTGTCGTAGCGCAGTTTCAGCGGACCGTCGCAGTCCGGACACGAAGGAAACGGGGCGCGGAACGTCACTGTGCTGCCCTCGCGGTGTCGCGCTCGTCGAGGCCGGAGACGATCGTCCCGACCGCATCGGGGATCGTGGAGTGTGGGATCGCCGTGCGGAGCCGGGCGAGGTCGTCGTCGGTCAACGGCCGGCCTGCCCAGCTCTCCCACTGGGCGCGCGTGATCAGCTGCGTGGCGCCCGAATCCAGGTGGTGCTGCGCGATGGTGGCCGCGAGCTTCCAGATCCGGAGGGCTTCCAGTCCCTTGAGGAGCCCGAAGCCAGCCTGTTCCAGTCGCTTCCACGTGCTGACGACCCAAGCGGGATCGCAGTCGACCAGTTCGCGGTAGGTGACGTTCGCGGTATCCAGGCCGCGGATCGACGTAGGGTCCGCCGGGTCGGCGAGCCGGTCCAGCGTGCCGGGGAAGTAGACGATGATCCAGCCGATCGTCGAGGCGAGGATCACTCCGCGCTCGAACGCGAACTGCACAGAGTGCGCCTGAGTCCGGCGGATCTCGACGGTGGTTCCGGGAGGCGGGGCCACGTAGGACATGCGTGTCTCCTCCAAGTGTTGGTGCAGGACGGACAGGGGATGGGACCCGCTCCAGATATGCGGGTGTGTCCGAAGTGGAGGTCCTGTCAGATGCCGAGTGCGAGCTGAGGCGCTGGCGCGTAGACGCAGTTGACCTCGTCGCCGTGGTGGAGGCCGGAACACTTGATGACGCCTACCTGGCGATCGGCAACGGCGAGCTTGCTGCGGGAGAACGCCTCGTTGTCGTCGATGCGCGACTTCTCCAACGCTTCGTGGTTGCGGCTGCCCTCGGTGACTTCGGGGATCTCGGGAAGGCCAGCGGCGATCCACATCCGCATGTACAGGCCCGCTGCCGAGGACCGGATCGGGGTAGCCAGGCTGATATCCCGCAAGGCGCAACAGATCTCGGCAGCAGTACCGGGCCGGGTGTCCTGGTCGGCGGCGACCCGGTCGAGCAGTTCGCGGCAATGTGCTCGGTACACGAGTTCGAACTTCAGTCGCTCGTTGGTCGGACGTAGCAGCATGAAGCCCACGTGCCAGATCCGGTCTGCTTGCCACGGGTATCGCAGCTGGGCGGCGTGGATCTCGTCCTCGGCCCATTCCATGCAGTCGAAGAGCCCGGTGATCTGGGGGCCGAGGATGTCTTCGAAGAGCGAGTAGATCTCGGAGGGCTGCGCGCCCTGCGGCTTCAGGCGGGGAAGGGAGGTCGTGCGTGTGCCTTCGTTGTCGGACAGCGAACTCAGCGCGAGATCGGCCGTGGTCATCGCGGGTGCCCTTCAGGGATTGAGGGAAGTGGTCTTCCCCCTCGCCTGGTCCGGCTTGTGCCGTGCGCCCCAGGCGGTGGGGCGCACTCGTCAAGCGCCGGGCGCGGTCCGAGGTCAAGCCGCGGTGTTCTTCCGTGGCTTGACCTCGGGGCGGGGCCGGGGCAGAGTGCGGCCGCCCCACCGCCTGGGGACTCGGCGCGGTGTGCTCACATTCGTTGTTCAGACGTTCTGGATCTCGTTGACCCAGTGGGGCGGTCAGCCGCTGTTGCTGGTCGGGTGTCGCGGAAGCTCGGCCTGTACCTCGGCCGTCAGCCACTTGTTGAACGTGCGGGACTTAGATCCGCCGGCCACGCGGTGCGTGCGCCAGTCAGCAAGTTGATCCGCCGTCAATTCCGACGTGACCTCGGACCATCCGGTCCCGGATTCGGCGCGCTCGAAAACAGCCCACAGTGGGTCATTCCCCTGCACCACACTGCGAACGAACGCCCGATCGCCGCGGATTGCTGGTCCTGAAGAGCGGACAGGCAGGAACTCCACGTCCATCTCGGCGCTGTCCAGGGAAAGCAGAGCAAGCCCGAGTGGTGTCACGATGCTGAGATCAGCCACCGTGCACCGCCGAGGAGACAGGGCTTGGTTCCCGGAGAACGTTGTCGTTTCCGTGCAACCAATCGGCGATCTCGGTCAGCGAGCGCGCGCCGAGGACCTCGACGTCGTCGGCGAGACCGGCTTCGGCTCGGCAGGACCACGGAACGATGACCCGGCTGATGCCGCGGGCGCGGGCGGCCTGCACGGCGGGCAGCACTCCGTGGACGGGACGCAGCTTGCCGTCGAAGTCGACATCGCCGAGCACGGCGGTGTCGGCCAGCCGCTGTGGGGGGATCCGCTCGACGACCGCGAGCACGGCGGTGGCTACAGCGGCCGCCGGCGGCAACGCGTTCTGGGGTGGATCGAGGTGTACCTCGAAGTTGCGGTACACCTGGAAACCGAGGCGGGCAAGGGCGGCGCGCACCCGTGCGCACGTGGACAGAGCGTCGTCACAACGTGCTCCGGTCAGGCTGATCGTCTGCGGCCCGCTCGCGCTGGTGCTCACAGTGAGGGTGGCGAGGCGGCCGAGCTCGCCGTCCATGATCACGGTGTTGGTGGTGGCGACGCGAACGGCAAGGCGGCCGGGGCCGCCGTACTTTGGATCGACGTCGTGGTAGCAGCGGCGGCACGCCACGCCGGTGTCGGAGTAGTCGACGCCCTTTCCGGTGGCCTCGCAGCAGGGCGTGAGAGGAATCAGGTACTCCGGATCGGCGTGGTTCTCGGGCGCCGTGCATCCGTCGCGGATGATCAGGTCACCGTCGGCGTCAATTCCGCGGACTTGAGCGGCGATCGGCCGGCTGACCTGGATGGTGCTGCCGTCTTCGAGGGTGAGTGTCACTTCGGTGCTGGATGTGGCCGAGTTGGACATGGGTGATGGGCCTTTCCGGGTGCAGGAGGGCACGACGGCCTGCGGCCACCCGGCGGACTGATGTCCGGTGGGTGGCCGCAGGTGAGGCGAGCGGAGTTGTGAACTGCTTCAGCAGGTCGGGGGAGCGGAGGGGCTCTGACCGAAATTCACGTCACGGAACGGGCGATTCCGTATTTCGTGTGTGGCGGAGAAAGGCCGGGTTACCGCTCGAAGGTGGGGAGCAGTTCTGTGGTGGCCGCGTCGCAGTCGAAAAGGATGTAGGGGCATCCGTTGGCGCGGGCCAGGTCGATGATGGGGATCAGCTCCTCGGGCCACTCGCCTGGTTTCGCGAACCTGGCGACGTCCTGCTGCGGCACGTACACCAGCCAGCCGGTTTCGGTGTCGTGGGCGATCACGCCCTCGTAGCAGTCGAGCTCCATGCCGACCTTTTCGGGAAGGTGGTCGAGGGAGAGGTCGAGGAAGCTACGGATCACCAGATCGGACTCGGGCGGTTTCCTGCGCCAGTTCCATCCGGCTCGCAGAGCGGCTGTCAATCTCGGGAATGCGGATTTCCATCGAATTTTGGGCAGCATGAAGCTTCTCTCAATCATCGTGGAGCTACCGGACAGAGAGACCGTGTTCAGATGGCCGGTTGCGCGGGCTGAGCGGCTGGCTGCGCGGGGCCTGTTTCATCACGCCGGCGCACACCGTTCACCGGCAGCGCGGTCACGTGGGATCAGGTGGGGCACGGGCCGCTCAGGTCGGCGCGTGAGCAGGATTCGCAGGGGCGCGTCACGGGGAGGAGATGAGCAGCCAGCGGGGAGCTGGAACGTCTGGAACGAGACCGAGCAGGCGAATGGCGTCGGCGAGCCGGGTTTCCCAGTTTTCGTGTGTTCGCCGGCGGTCCAGCTCGAGCGGGTCAAGGGCTGTCGGCTGGTCGTAGTACGCGGTCGTCTCGTGTGCGGTGAGGACGAACGACGGGGCCCTTTCCCAGCTGTACCGCTCGATGTGAACACCGGCGTGCTCGACGAGGAGCTCGAGGAAGTCATCGCCGTCGAGCTCGTCGTCGGTGGGCACGCCGATGCTGGCGAGCAGGTGACGGTGTGCCTGGTGGGCAAAGTCGTGGTCGGGTTCGGTGGGGTCGTACCAGGCGGGGTGGCCGAGGTCGCCGGACGGCGTGGTGGTGAATCGCCACGGCTCGTCTCCCCCGCCGAGGTCGTAGCCGTAGAGCAGAGAACCGCTGGTCATGATGGTCATCTCCGGCCTTTCTGTGCAGTCGGGCATGTGGCAGCTCGGCCGTTGGTGCGTGCGTGGGGCCCGTCTCGGGCGGGGCCGTGACTACGTGGTCTCGGCGGGAAGATCGGGCTGACGGACGGGCATGATCAGGTGCCGGTAGGCGCTCGCGACCTCGAAGTCGGTCGGCTGGTCGCAGACGAGCGTGGCGCCGTACGTCCTGGTGGACGGAAACACGGTGACGGTGTCGCCGCTGAAGCTGGCGAGGCACTCGAGCAGGTACTTGGGCGCGAACCACAGCTCGCGGTCGCAGCCGCTGACGGTCGCGGGCAGCAGCGGCACCTTCACCTGGTCGTCACGCTCGGCCAGGCGCACCCGCACGCTCACGCCGCCGGGCTGGATGCGCATGGCGAGGCTGCCCATGGTGTCGTCCAGGTTCTTCTCCACCGACGCCGCGCGTTTCACCTGCTGTGTCAGGGCTTTCCGGTTGACGGTGGCGTGCCCGGCCTGCTCTTTCGGCAGCAGCTTCTGGTAGTCCGGGAACTTCGAGTCCAGCAGCAGCGTGGACAGGGTCACACCGCCGCTGGTGAAGGACATGACCTGGTTGGCCGGGTCGAGTCCCACCTGCACCCACTCGTCGGTCAGCTTCTTGAACTGCGCCATCAGCTTGCTGAGCGTCGCTCCGGGCACGAGCGCGGTGGTGCTGATCTCGCGTTCCTGCAGCCGAAGTACCGGAACTTCCACAGTGGTCAGGCGGAATCGGTCGGTGCACGTCATGCGCATGGCACGGTTCTCGAGCTCGACGAGAACGCCCGTGGCGAAAGGAAGCGTGTCGTCTTTGCCCACGGCCGACAGCACCCGTTCCAGCTCGGTCAACCACGCTGCCCGCCGGATCTGGGCCACCACAGGAGGAAGAGCCGGCTGTGGGGCCGGGTAGTCCTCGATCGGCAAGGCCTTGAGGGGCACCGTGTACCCGTCGACCGTCACTGTCGGCGTGTTCGGCGTGGCCGCGCGGATCTCTACGCGCAGCACGTCCTTCTTCTTGGTCGGGAGCCCGTCGACCAGTCCGGCGAGCGCCTTGAGCAGGCTGCGGTGGTCGACCAGCAGCCGCCCTTCAGTGCATGTGGCCGTCGGCACGAATGCCCGCGCGTGCACCTCGTAGTCGAAGGCGGTCAGCATCAGCCGGCCGCCGATGCTGTCCATCAGCACACCGCCGAGCACCGGCGCGAGTGGCTTGGTCGCGATCGCGAGGGCAGCGGCCTGTAACCCGGCCGACAGGTCCGCGTAGGTGGTGGTGAATACGATCGGAGCGGGGCTGTTCGCCGCCTGCGTCTCGGGGCGCTGCATCGTCGCGGTCAAATTGATCACTCCTCTTTGGATGCAGGGCGGCTCGCCTGCCACCACTGGTGATCAGGCGAGCCGCCCTGGGTTGTGGTTGAGGCGGCGCTGGTGCCGCGCTCGCAGACGGCTTGCCAGGGCGTCGGCGGTTGCCGAGGCCCTGGCAGCGGGATGCGGTTACGCGGCTTTGGCTCCAGGAGCCCAGCCGGGCGCGAGGTGGGGCCACTGCTCGATGTCGAGGCCGGGGTCGAGGACGACCTTCTCGATGTGCTCGGCCGGGTAGCCGAGAAAGGCCAGCAGGTCGAAGTAGAAGCGCGTGTCCTCGCTGGGCTTGCGCCACGAGCCGTCGGCGGTGCTGGTGTAGCCGGCGTTGTAGTGGCTCTCGCACGCGCCGAGCACCATGGCGAGACGGATGAGCGTGGCCTGCGCTGTCGACGTCGTCTTCTTGCGCAGGTGCACGGCGATCGGGTAGTCGCTGCGCACGGAGCCCATGGACTGGTCCAGGCCGAGGAGCGTGCAGGCGTAGCTATGCATGGGCGCGGCTTCGGCCAGGTAGTGGCTGGCCTGAACCTCGGCGAGCGCGAGCCAGTTCTGCAGCCGCGCGGGCAGCGACTTCTCGTCGCGGCTGCGCCACCCCTTGAAGAAGGTCTTCTCCAGCCACTTGCGGCGGTCGGCTTTCGCCTTCTTCCACAGCTTGTTGTTGGCAGCGGCGCGCTTGTTCTCTGCGGCCTTCCATTCCCTTGACCGCGTGGCCTCGGACTTGAAGCCCTCGCGCAGGAGGTGACCGTGGGCGGCGTAGTCGGTGCAGACGAAAACGATTTTCGCCTTGTCGTAGAGGAGGACGTCCTCCACGTAGGCGGCGTGGCCGGGGCAGCCGGCGTGCTCGTCCTCGCGGAGGTGGTGCTCCGCGTTCTCGTCGGCGTGCAGCCCGCGCAGGGTGACCGCGGTGGCGTCGTCGGCGGCGACCTGCCGGACACCGGCGGCCTGCAGCTCGGCGCGCGCCGCCTCGATCTTCACCTCCGCGATCGTGCGGTGGCCGAACGCGGCGTAGTCCAGGCAGTACTCGGTCAGTTCGACGTCGAGGTCGCTGTCCACGTCGATCGCGACGGCGCGCCCTGGACAGGTGGCGTGCTGCTCCGGGTCGAGCGGGGTCATGTCGCCGGCACCGCACAGCTCGTCCACGGACTCGGCGGTGTCGGGCAGGTCGTGGTCGTCGACGACCACGACGCCGGCCTCACGAAGGCGCTGCGCCTCCTCGGCCTGCCTGATCCGCTGGTTCTGGGCGGCAAGCTTGTTCCGCAGCTTCCACTGGAAGTTGCGGGGGTTGGTGTTGAGGACCTCGACGAGCTCGTCGTGATCGGCCTCGTCGGTGATGTCGGCGAGCGCGGACATCAGCAGGATGTCGGTGTCGGGCATGGCCGCGCTGACGGCACGGGTGCGCGGGTTGGCGGCGACCTTCAGGCCTGCCTGAACCCGCTCGACGGAGTGGGTCACCTTCTTGGCGATCGTCTCGGCGTCGAGGCCGAAGAGCGAGAGTTCGTTGTAGATGCCAGCCTGCTCGAACTCGGTGAAGTTCTTGCGGTGGTCGTTCTCGTTGCTTTGCGCGACCAGGATTTCGGCCCTGGTGGTGCCGGGTTCGTGCACCACGATGTCGATCTCGAGGTCTGGGTTCTCCAGCTTCCTGACCTCCACCGCGGCGGCGTGGCGGTTGTAGCCCGCGATGACCCCTACGACGCCGGTCGTCGGGTCCGGAACCGTCATGATCAGCGAGGCTTTCGGGTCCATGCCGTTCTCGGCGATTGACTCGATCAGGTCGGGCCGTTCCGCGCGGATGTCGTGGATCTCGCGGGAGTTGCCGAACGCGAGCAGCCTGCGCGGGTCGACTTTGCGCAGGATGTACGGGTATTCGATCTCCTTGTTCGTGACGTCCACCGTCAGGAGTTCGATCTTCTCGTCGTCGGCGGGCATGACGTCGTGCTCGGTGTCGAGGATCGCGGTCATTGTGGTGCCCCGTTTCAGGTTTTTCGGGCATGGCTGTGCCCTGGCGTGAATGCGGGAATGTGTTGGTGCGAAAGAAGAAGGGGATTCCGCGGCCGGACGTGGTCGCCGTCGCCGTGGTCCGGTGGTGCGCTCGCGGTCCTGCGTCGCTGAGGGCGGGGTGTCCAGCGCTGTTTGCTGGACCCCCCGCCCTCGGTGGCGCACGCTGCGCGGCGCTCACCGGGCCCGGCGGCGCATCCGCCCTTCTCAGATCAGGGCGGGGCGGTAGTTCTCCGACTCACGGATCGCGTCGATGACCTGTTCGCGCCAGGTCAAAGCCCAGCGTGGACAGTTGTTGCAGATCCCCTTGTGCCGACAGCCAGGCAACCGAAGCTGGGTCTTCCGCGCCTGGTCAGACCAGGCCATGCTGTCCGCCGAGCAGAAAAACGGGGCGTAGGCCCGCAGCGCCGTGACCTTCAACCCGAACCCGTGCAGCCGGTACCCGCGGCGGGCGAAGTGCTCGGCGATGACACCGATGGGTTTGATGGAGCCTCTGCGGCACACCGACCCGAGCCCCACCAAGCGCTGTGCGGCCAGATCGACTCCCGCCTTGCGGTACATAGCGTCGTGACGCACGTAGTCCTCAAGGGACCAGCCCTGAAGCACGGGCAGCCACGGAGCGTGCGGGAACTCTCGGGCCAGGTACAAATAGGACTCGAGGGTGTCCTCCTGGTGCTCGAGCACAGTGGCTCCGGCGCGGAGCAGGACGTCCGGCTCACAGGGGCTATCGAGCGGGGCCACCCACATCGGCATGCCGATGTCGCCCATGAAGCGGTAGACCATGCCGCCGTAGGTGTCTTCGTCCCAGCGCCAAGTGCCGTGATCGTGGATCTCGGTGTAGGCGCCGCTGTCGATGACGTACGGCACGCCGGCGATCGGCATCGCGAGGCTGCCGGGCTTGTAGCTCGCGAGGGTATGGGCGGAGACGCACAGCGGTACCGGGCTGTGTGCCAACCACCACGGGCGATGCGTCCCGAGGAAGAACATGAGCCGCCGCGCCGGATCACGCGCCCGGTCGTTCTGCGTCCACGGCGTGATCGAGAGGTCGTACATGCGCGGCCACTGCGCGCGGCGGATCGGGGCGTAGACCGGCATCCCAGCTCTCCTTCCCGCGTAACAGCCGGAGTTGGGCGGCGCGACTGGACACGGGACGCAGCCCGGCCGGGCTGCCCAGCCCAGGCGGGAACGTCCTGATCAGGTGGGTGCGCGCTAGTGCGCGCGAGACTCGTAGACGTCGGTGCGCCACAGGTGAGAGGTCTCGTCGAGCGGGGTCCAGTCGCGGAAACGCTGGAAACCCCGCCCCTCAAGGGACTTGTCGGCCGCAGCGAAATCGGGTGCGGCCTGACCGTCGGCAGGCCAGACGGTCAGGCGAAGCGCGCCCTCGCTCTTGCTGTGGACGGTGAGTTCGCAGTGGTGCGGAACCCAGTGCGCGACAGAGGATTCCGGTTCCTCGACGGTGCCGTCGGGCATCGCGGCAATCGCCGTCCGCCACGGCACGCCGAGCTTGGCGTCGCGGACATCGGCTGGCTCGTCGAGCCATTGCAGGATGTCGGACTGCTCGAACATCGGCTCGCCGGAGTTACCGCAGTCTGCGGTGAACAGGTTGAGACCGGGCACGTAGGAGCACGTGGTGCCGGGTTCGCCGAACGGTTCCTCGTCGGTGCTGAATGCGACGTCGGGTGCGCTCTCCATCAGCAGGGTGGCCAGTTCGGTGGCGTCGCCGACCCCAAAGGTCTCGTAGTTGCTGTACGTCTCGCCCAGCTGCAGCGTCATGCGATCGGGCTGCTCGTCGACGTCGACGAGCCCGTACCGATCGAGGATGGTCATGACCGTGCGGACGCGGTACGGCGGGCAGGCATGGATCGTGGCGGACCCAGCGGTGAAGTTGCCCATGGCGGGTCATCTCCTTCGGTGTGTTGCCAGGTAGGGGTTTTCACACGGTGAGGCGGAGCTGGGAGGCGGCCGCCCACGCGGAGGGGAAGGCCGGGCCGGTCTTGGACACCGCGGTGGCGGGCGCGACGGTGAGGAACTGCTCGGCGGTCGGTGTGGCGTGGGCGAGCTGGTGAGGTTCGCGGTGACGCAACCAGGCACGCGGGTGGGTGTCGTCGGGGAACGCCGGGTCGCCGATGGTCACCGCGGCGCCCGCGCAGGCGGCTCGCTGGTCCAGGCGTGCGCGCATCCGGCCGGGCTCGCCGACATCGAGGATGCGCACCGACCGGGCGTGATTCGCCTTGCCGTCCGCGCGGGGCGACAGCACGCGACGCACGTCGTAGACCGCCCACGGCAGGCTGGCCAGCAGCTCGTCGAACGCCGCGAGCACCGCGCCGGTGCCGGCCGAGGCACGCAGCAACGACAGCAGCCGCTGGCCCTTGATCAGGCCCTGGGTGGCGTTGAGCGCGGTTGCCGCGAACTCCATCGCCAGCGCGAGAACGCCGGCGTCCGGTTCGGCGATGAACCGGGTTACCGTTTCCGCCCGCCCAGCGGCATTCGCTAAAGCGAATGGGCAGTATGTGCAGGCGCTTTTGACCCAGTCCGTTGTCAGGTTGAAGGTGGCGCGCAGGAAGTCCTGGGCACGTGCCCGATCCCAGCCCCACTGCCGTAGCGGGTACTCGCCGGTGCGCAGAGCGGTGTTGTACTTCGCGTCGCGTTCTGCGCGGCGGGTTTCGCCGAGTTCGTAGCCCATGACGTGCCGGTAAGGCTGGCCCTGGGTGAGTTCGGCGATCACGGTGTCCAGGGGCCAGGCTTTGAAGTGCTGGGAGCACAGCCGATCGCCGGCGGTTTGCGGAACGGTGCCGCCGTCGAACATCTCGTTGGCCAGCGTCCAGGCGCCGACCAGATGCAGCCGGGTCGGCGCGCGGGTGTCGGAGAGGATGTCCACGCCGTCGGCCTGCCTCGGCCCGCGCCGGGCGGCCTGGATGTAGCGCACCCCGGCCGCGGTCATCCGTGGCAGCAGGTTCTTCTCGACCAGGCTGCGGGTGGCGGGCCACTCCTGGCCGGTCATCCCGGTCACCACCGCGACCTCGTTGAGCGCGAAGTCCCGGCTGGTCGGGTCACTGAGCCAGCGACCCAAAATCGCGCTGGAGTCGCATCCAAGGCCGAACCCCAGCACGACTCGGGGCGGAGGTTCGCCGCGCACCGAGATCAGCGGCTGCGCGGCGGGTGGTGGCCGCAGCAGGCCGAGCGTGGTCTGCGCCTGGTGAACGGCTTGCCGGGCGAGCTCCTCGGGCACGCGATCACCGAGCGGCTCGTGCAGCGGTGGAAGCACGAAGCCCGTCGGGTCAACGGAGTGGCTGAGCGTGCTGGGGTTGATCGTGGAGGTGCTCATGACGATCGCCTCTCGTGCTCGGGTTTCAGGCACGCACGGGCATGGCCGGTCGACACGTGCGGGAACGCTGGACAGCACGAAGGCCCGGCGCCGGTTCGGAAGAACCTGCGCCGGGCCTTCGGTCGCGGTGCGCGGCGGGAGACGCCGTCAGCAGCTGGCCCAGCCGAAGAACAGCCAGCCGGTCACCTGAGGTGGTCCGGGAACGGCGGCAGTGGCGCTCGGGTGGACGGCGACGGAGGTGTCGGCGCGACCGCGCTCGAGTGCCGCGGGCTTGTCGAGTCGTTCGGCGGTCGCACGAATCGGCGTGAACGGGTCGGTCGGTTCACGGCGCACGGCGATGGCCCCGGCGGGACCCCACTTGTCGGAGATCCGGTCGTCGTCGACGTCGAGCAGCTTGGCCGCCAGAGCCTCGGCGTCGCCTTCCGAGCGTGGTGCGGCGTCGATGACGACGTACGAGTCCTTCTCGGCGATGGTGCCGGTGTAGCTGCGGTGGCCGTATTCGTACTGGGCGTCCTCGATAGCCGCGCGGAACGCGGTGGCGACGTCCGCGCCCTCGCCGTAGGTGCTGAAGGTAGTTGCGCCCATGAGCGGTCTTCTCCTGGAGTTGTTGAACGAGCGGCAACCCGAGGCACCCGCAAGGAAAGAGGGGGTGGGAGGGTGTGCTGCCGCGGCCCCGGTGTTCGGCGGAGCGCGCTCGTCCGGCGTCGGCGGCGGGAGAGGTGTCACGCCTGCGCGGGCGTTGTACCCGCACAGGCTTGACACCTGACCGGCGGTGGCGCAGCGTGTGCGCGCCCGACGGACGCGGGACGTGGCGGTGTGTAAGGAGAAACGCAGCTGCCGTTGGTTCTCTCGTCGTTGCGCGCTGCGTGGCGAGCTGTGCGTGTCCCGTGGACGCGACACATGAACCGCGATTCAGGCTGTTGCCCGGCCGAAGTTGGCGCGAACTTGGTCGTGGCGGCGGACGAGGGCGACGACGGCGCGGCCCATGCTGTGGCAGTCGAGGGCTTCGACGACGAGTTCCTCGCAGAACTCGGAGAACCACAGGGCGTTAATGGTGCCGTTCCTCAGGATCTCCACGGCCCCGTACTCCGTGCCCGCCATCAGGACCGGGATGCGGCGAGAGGTGATGATCGGGGCATCGCGGCGGGGACGCGGTGCGGCAGGGTTGGGCGCGGCGAGGCCGGTGAAGTCGTAGCCGCGTTCGTGGTCGACCTGAAGCCAGTCGGCCGGCGAGGTGACCGACTCAGGCAGCTGCTCGTAGTAGAAGCACAGGGCGACTCGGTGCCGCAGAGTGACATGGCCGCTCGCGAAACCGCCGTCGAAGGTCAGCCCGGACACCGGGCCCAGCCCGCCGAACCCGCCGGTCCCGTACACCGTGTCCATGTACTCGCTGATCGGGCGGTAGAGCAGGTTGCACGCTGCCTGGGTATCGCGCGGAAGGGGTTCGTCAAGAGAGACGAACAGTGCGGGCGGGTCGATCTGCAGTGGCGCTGTCGGCACCCCCGATCGGAAGACCACGCGCACGAGGATCATGGCTGACCGCCAGCACTACAGCTGTGCGGGCGCAGCAGCGGCGCGGCCGCCTTCAGTGCCGCCACCGCGCGCAGCCGGTATCTGTGCACGTCGGGAGGAAGATCCGCCCACGATGGCACGGTCATCCCTTCGGTCGCGTCCTCGTACATCGCCCGCGCGGCCGCCTCAACCGCGGCGGAGGGAATGTGCTCGGACGTGGATCGGGGCGTGGATTCCGGCCAGCCCGTGGGAAGTGCGCCGGTGGCGCGGATGTAGCGCAGCAACTTGTCCGTACAGTCGCCGTGCTCGTTCTCGTGCTGTTGCACGGCGTCGTACTCGGCCTCGGCTTCGTGTTCTCCTTCGTCGTTGGCTTTGGCGTTCCACGCGACAAGTCGCCGCGCGTGTTCGTTGCGGCCGCTGGTGATCGCGGCGAGAAGACGGTCGGCTTCCGCGCGTTGTCCGGGGGTGCCGTACCGCAAGGCTGGGGATATCGCGGTGTCAGGTGCGGGCGCCGCGGCCGGGTCCTGTCGGGACCTTCGGCTCCAGGGGTGTCCGATCGGCCAGTCTTGCTCTCGGTAGCTCACGGGCGGGTCATCTCGCTTTCTGCGGTCGGGCAAGGAAACGGGGGCGATAGCGACGTCCACGACGGCTCGCGCCCCGTGCTGGGGGCGAGCGACGCGACGGTGGTGTGCGGGCCCCGTGTCGTCAGGAGTCGTTGAGGCGCAGCCAGGAGTCGGCAAGCCGTTCCAGCCACTGTGTGACCGGGCCCTGCGCGGACTCGTCCGGGCGTGCCGCGAGGATCGAGTCGGCGTAGTTCAGCTTTCGGTCGGGGGACCAGACGAACGCGTACGGATCGCCGCACCACCAGAAGTTCCAGCGGGTGCCGTCTGCGCCCTCGCGGGTCGCCGACCAGGGATGCCAGCGGGCGATGTGGCGGAGGCGGACTCCGAGATTGCGGCGGTCCTGCCACGCGTCACCGGTGAACTCGTCCACCGCCTCCGGGTAGATCCACGAGCCGAACGTGCCGGACAGGGAGCCCTTGAACCCAGGGTCGGGGAAGTTCGCGACGGTCCAGTCGACTATCGCCTCGGCCAGGCCACGGCCATGGTCGACGATGCCGTGGCCGGCCAGCCATGCTTCTTCCCAGCCGTCGACGCGGCCCATCAGCCACCGGGTCGACAGCGTGGACGGCGTGCGGCCGTCGGCGGCGATGTCGATCAGCGGACGCCACACGTCGACCTCGCCCGGCGCGGCCTCGATGTGGTCGCCGCCCGTGTACCGGTACCGGAACGCGCCTTGGGTAATACCCCAGGAACGCATCTGCCACGGGTCAGCCGTGTAGTCGCGCAGGCCCACGCAGATGTCGTCGCCGCGCCACCAGGTGTCGCATAGCGCCTCGAACGCCTCCTGCGTCTCGGGGACGAGGTGCACGGAGCCGTCCGCGGGGTGCATCGGGTGCCGGGAGGGATCGTGCAGATCGGGCTCGCGGATGTCGAACCGGTCGGGGAACGCGTTGAACGGCGCGTTCTGGCCGGGGTTGACCATGACCTGCATCCAGCGGTTCCAGCTGAAATGCAGGTCAGCACGTGGATGGTGGAACTTGAACATGTCGGCTCCTGGTCGTCGGCGGTGCAGCAGCGCGAAGGCCCGGCGCCGGGTTCGAGGTGAACCTGGGCCGGGCCTTCAGGGCAGGAGACGGGCGGGTGATCAGCTGCCGGCGACCTTGAGGCAGCTCAGCGGAATGCCCTGGCAGTCGTAGGAGTCGCGGCCTGCGAGCGAGACGTACTTGGTGGAGGCGTAGGCGAGCATGGCCGTGGAGTCCTTGTCGAGGGTCACCGTCGCGTGGGGCTCGCCTCGGCCACGGAAGATCTTCTTCACGGTGCCGGTCAGGCCGGTGAGGTACTTCGGCCTGAGGTTGTACAGGGTCACCGGCGTGCCCTCGTCGAGGTTGGCGGCCGCGATCTCCGCGAGAATGCCGCGGCGCGACTTGATCGCCCCGGCGATGTTGTCGAGGTTGTCGGTGGTGGCGCGCTCCAGCACGAAGCTGACGATGTCGGACAGTTCGATAGTTGCGGTGGTCATGCGAACTCCTTGTCGTGCTTGGGTTTCAGGGGTGGGTGTCGCGCGGGAAGCAATGCGGGCGGCAGGAAGGCGGCCGGAGAACGTGCGTGTCGGCCGGGTGAACGAGGCGAACAGCACGAAGGCCCGGCGCCGGGTTCGCGGGAACCAGGGGCCGGGCCTTCGGCGCGGTGGGCGACGTCGTGAGCTGCCGGGCGGGGTGTCAGTCGATGCGGATGAGGCGGCGGCAAGTCTTCGCGGCGTGGACCACACCGGATTCTTGGAGCACGTGGTTGTTCCACCGTTCGAACCGCACGGTGCGTCGGCGGCGCCGGGCGCACCGGCACCACGAGCTCACGTTCAGTACCGAGATGGTGTCGCCGAGCAGGGCGAACCGGCCGGCAGGATTGCCGTAGAGGTAGAGCTCCTCGTCGAACGGCTCGCGCTCGAAGGAGCCGCCGATCAAGCGTGTAGCTCGACGGATCCTGGCTTCGACCTGGTCTTCGGTCAGCGGCGAGGGCCCGAGCAACGGGGTCCAGTCCACGCCGTCGAACATCTGCCAGTAGGCGCTCGGGCCGTAGACGCCGTGGCCGGGCCCGGAGTCGAGCCGGTCGGCCAGCTGCTCGCGCGCCGCGCGACTGCGGACGATTCGCGTGCGACGATGCGGGGTGCCACGCTGCGGTCCCCAGTTTTCCGCGCGGTGTAGGTAGCTGCGGACGAGGAACAGGCCGGCGGTACGGGCCTCGGTCACGGTCTCGGCGGTCTCCGCCTCGTAGACGAGCTCCTCGAGCAGGACGTGCAGGGCGTCGGGATTCATCGGCACGCCGTCCTGCAGGCATCGCTGTAGGAACTGGTTCAGGTCGTGGGTGCTGAACGTGGTGTCGTCGTAGGCGTGGAAGCAGCTGTCGTCGCCGCAGCCGTTGTTGCTGATGCGGCCGACGGCGCCGTGCTCGGGGTGGACGAGCTCGGCGTGGAAGGCCACACCGCGGTCGGTCTCCAACGCCGTCAATCCGGTGATGCTCAGCGGGTAGGGCGCGTCGATCCCGCTGTGTACCAAACGGGTGCGGGGTTCGGTGATGGTGAAGGTCACGGGTGTCCTCATGGTCGAGCGACCGGTCCCGTCCTCAGGTCAGTCGCATATGGACAGTTCGGGACAAGGTTTGATTCGCGGTCGCCTGCTCCGGGTCGTCTTGGCTCTCGCCGGGCAACGAGCTCTGTGGTGGGGTGACGACAGACGTCGGCTGGATGCCGGTGTGGCTTCGTCGGGCAGCGGGCCGGTGGACGCCTTGATCGGCGTCTCGGCAGGGCGACGTGGGGACTCGAGGTTGGTGAGAGCGGCGAAGTCAGGTCGCTTCCCGCCAGGCGGTGCCGTCGTGCTCACGGTCGAGTTCGAGAGCCTCTGCCCAGTCCAGGGCGAACTGGAAGTAGGCCTTCTTCGGCTGTCCTGCGGCGACGTGTTCCAGCGCACGCTGGGCCGCGCGGCGGGCGGTCTCCGCTGCCTGCTCGGCGAAGAACTCGACGATCTCCGTGTCGGTGGCCTCCCACACGATGATCGTGTTGGTGACGGTCGAGAAGACGCCGTACTTGCCGTTCGGCTGACGAACGATCTGCTGGCTCATCGCCTCTTCGCCGGGGTGCGTCGGGAGGCTGTCCCCGTGAGCCGTTCGCGGCAGTTCGCGCGCCACTCCAGCGCGTAGGTGTTCGTGGTGGGGGTGAGCGCGTCGAGAACCTTCGCTGGGGCGCTGGCCGTGACCGGCCCCGCCGTCTCGCTCAGGTACTTGTAGGCGAAGTTGTAAGCGTCGCCGGACCGGTGCTCCATGAGCACGATCAGCGCCCACACCTCGTCTGTCGACGTGGTGCGCACAGCGGCGTAGAAGACATCGTCAACCGTCGAGCACTCCACGATCTTGTAGTCGGAGTGCTGGAAAAGTTGACGGGAGAAGTGCTCGCGGTCGGTTTCGCCTGGTGGGCGGTGGTAGGCAATCCAGCCCATGATCGTTCCCTTCGGGTCAGAAGGCCGCACGTGGGCGCTGCGCGCTGTGTCACTGAGCGGGGTGTCTCCGCGTGCTGGCGGGGCGCGCTCGGTCAGCACCGGCGCGCCGAGGAGGGCAAGCCCTGCTTTCGGGCTTGCCCTCCTCGGGGTGGTGGTGCAGAGTGCGGCCGGCCCGCCAGCCGCGGAGACACCGCGAACCCTCAATCCAGGCTCAAAGGCGATGACGAGAGTGGCGTGGTGGCTTACAGGACGACATATCCCATCCGCAGGTAGGTCACGCCGTCGTGGTCGTAGGCGCTGGTGGCCTGCGGATCGGCGGGGGAGAACGGCGTCGACGCCAGTCGAAGGTCCGGGTCCTCGTCCTCGGCGTGGATCACGACGAGGTAGGCATCGGAGTCCGCATCGGGCAGCGCCACCTGTCCGCGGAGTCCGGGCAGCGCGGTGGCGGCGGGGTGCGCTTCGAGCTCGCGGTGCTGCGAGCCGGGCAACGGGTAGGCCGTGATCTGCAGCGGGATGCGGACGTCCTCGTCGACGTACCGGTACAGGGCGATCAGGTCCATCTGGCCGGTCGACGGCAGGAAGCCGCCGTTCTGGACGGTCGAGCGGGCTTCCTCCCACAGGCCGGTTAAGTCGATCATGCGTGGCCGTTCGCAGTCGTCGCGGTGGTGGATGATGAAGCTCCACCGGCGGCCGCGGTCGCACAGGAAGTCGTGCCGCGCCTCAGCTGCTGTGGGCCAGTGGCCCTCGGACTCGACGTCGTGCGTGACGCACTGGGCCGCGAACCCGGTGGAGAGCGCGCGGAGCGTGATCGCGCACTCCTTGTCGGCGCGGATGTGGTCGAAGTCGCTGCTGCGGGCCAGTGCGCGCAGCCGGGCTCGGCGGCTGAGGGGATTGCGGTAGTTCCTGATCACCTGCACGACGCGGTCGAGGTCGGCACCAACGCGTTCAAGCATGGCGTCGGGCAGGAGCTGGCCTGTGGTGGTCATGAAGACCTCCCTGTGGCACTGGAAATCCAGCGGCGGGGTGTCCCCGCCGGTCGGCGGGGGCGCACTCGGCCAGCACCGGCGCACTGAGAGGGGCAAGCCCTGTTTGTGGGCTTGCCCCTCTCAGGGTGGTGGTGCAGAGTGTGTCGCCCTCGCCGGGCGCGGGGATGCACCGCCAGCTCTCACGACCCCGATAGTGGTATCGGGACGGCAGCGACTTTCGGCGGTGGGTTTTCTATCCCAACTGGGGTGTACTCCCTGGTCAAATGACGTGCATCATCGGTCGTCGAACTCGGCGGTAACGATGAGAGAGCACCGAGCGCTAAAGCAGCTGACAGGGCAATACGTCGCTCGGTGATCGTCAAAGTCACCGAGCGTAAGCGGGGGTGGCGTACGCTCGACCCGCTGAACTGTGGCGACGGTTCAGGTAGCCAGGGGTGACACAGGGGTGGGTCGGTCCTGGTGAATTGGGGCAAAGGGGCGTTGCCGTGCGCGAAGCTGGCGGGCGAGAGGGACTGCCTTCCCTCTCGGAGAAGATCAAGTTGTTGCAGGCCGTGCGGCGGCAGCCGGACGGCAGTCCGTGGCGCGGGCCGACTGACATCCGGGCTGGGCTGCTGGCACTGTCGGGCGGCTTGGTCGAGGTTGACTATTCCGTGTCGATGATCGCGAAGGTGATCAACGGCAAGCAGCGCGAGCCCGCAGCGCTTCTGCTCGCGGGCTTGGCCGCGTTGTTCGACGTTCCCGCCGACTACCTCCTGCCGCCGGTTTCTGATCACGCCGTCGAGATCACGGCCGAAGTACATAAGAGGCTTCTGCATGAGCTGAAGACGGCGGCTGCCCCGGTGCCGGCGGACGCGCCTGACGAGCCGGCCGCAATCGAGGCCGGTCCTGATTGGACGGCCTGGACTCTTGATCTCACGCTGGGTGTGAGGCGGATCGCCGAGGACATCGCCGCGGAGCTGCAGATCACGGCGGGGCAGGCGGAGATCCTGCTGCATCTGGTGAGCAGCGCCGAGCCGTCGGTGTCGATCACCGAGATGACCGACCTGTGCCGCATCTCGCTCAAGACGGCCTCCACCTCCTCGGATGCACTGGAGGAGAAGGGTTTGCTGCAGCGCCACGAGCGCCATCTCGGTGAACGGCGCAACGTCCGACGGCTCGCGCTCACCGACCACGCCCGCGAGATAGTCGCGAAGCACACCCGGCCCCCTGCAACGGGACAGCATGTGCTCGACGGCATGTCGGACGAGGACCTGGCGGCGGCACGACGACTGCTGTCCTTGGTCGCGGGCCGTGCCGGGTCGGTCGGCGATGACGCGCACGGCGGTCCAGACGCCGGCACCCGCCCGGAGCCGCCGGTGACGAGCTCTGCACTGGGCGTAGCCTGATCGGCGTTCTGCCGGGCACGGTATGACGCCGGCCCGCCTGGGTTGATCACGAGGAGCGAGTCGCTGACGTCTGAGAAGCAGCGGCGCCCGGCGAGAGCGTTTCGGCAGGTGTGGGCCGTGCGCAGCTATCGGAGCCTGTTCGTCGCCGATGCCGTGTCCACTCTGGGCGACCAGTTCGCCCGCGTCGCGCTCGCGCTCCTGGTCTTCGGTCGCACCGGTTCGGCTTGGTGGGCGGCGGCCGTCTACGCGCTGACGTTCCTGCCGGACCTGATCGCGTTGATCGCCCTGGGGTGGGTCGCCGACTACTACCCGCGTCGGGCCGTGATCGTGGTCTGCTCCTTGATCCAGGCCGCCGCGTTCGCGGTGATGGCGATCCCGGATGCTCCTCTGTGGATGGTCGGCGCGCTGGTCGCCGTGTCCACCACCGCTCTCGGGCCGGCGAAGGCGGCGCAGATCGCCCTTGTCACCGACGTGCTGGACAAGGATCTTCTGCACGCGGGTCAGGGATTTCTTGGCCAGTCCCGTGCGCTCGGCCAGGTCGTGGGGTTGTCCGGTGGCGGGGCTCTCGTCGCCGGGATCGGGGCCTCTCCCGTGCTCGCGCTCAACGCCGTCACGTTCGTCGTCGCCGCGGCCGCGGTGGCGCGGGGTGTTCCCGATCGTCCTGCACCGGGAGGAAGTCGCAAGCCGGGCGTGCAGTGGCGAGACACGTTCGCTGTGCTGCGCGGTGACAGGCAGCTGATCGCCCTGGTCGCGCTCGCGTGGATGGCTGCGATCGTGGTGATCCCGGATGGTGTCGTCGCACCCTTGGCCCAGGAGCTCGGCGGCGGTAGTTCCTCGGTCGGCCTGCTCTTGGCGGTCCATCCGCTCGCGTTGTTCCTGACGCTCCCGCTGGTCTCCGGAAATCTTCTTCAGCGCCGCCGGACCCAGCTGCTGTGGCTGCTGCCAGTGCTGGCTGTTCTGCCTCTCGTCGGGTTCTTCGTCAACCCGAGTCTTGTCGGAGCGTTGGCGCTGCTGGCCGCGTCGGGTGTCGGTTCGGCCTACCAGACGATGTTGCAGGCCGAGGTACCGAGCCGGTTTCCCACGCACGTCCGGGGATCGGCCGGAGGCTTCGTTCGTGGTGGCCTGCGAATCGGCCAGGGCGTCGGTGTCGTCCTCGCCGGCGCGGCGGTACAGCTGACCGGGTCGACCATGCCCACGCTCGGCGCCGCAGGCCTCGTTGGCTGTTGCTGGGTGGCGGCGGCCGGACTCGTCTGGCGACGAGCCACGCCTGTGCGCCTCGACAGCCAGTCGTGAGCCGCACAGACAGCTGATCAGCCGGTTCCGCCCAGCAGGTCCTTCAGCCGGGCTGCGGGATTGACCTCTCCGGAGCGGATGGCCGCCGCCTTGTCGGCGGCGATCGACCTCGCGACCTCCAGCAGGCGAACGACGCGCGTGAAATCGTCGACGGTGAACTCGTCGAGCAGCCCACGGTGGTGCGGCTGGAGCTGGTAGTACTCGAAGATCATCCCCACGAGATCGCCACGCAGCTGCACCCGACGGTCTTGCGCGGGCTCGCCATCGCGGGGGAGCACCCGCACCGCCATGCCACGCGCCAGCAGGGTGTCGATCGCTGCGGCCGCGCGCGTCAGGGACAGGTCGCTGGCCTTGGCCAGCTCCGAGATCGACAGAGTGTTGTTCGCGGACGCCTTCGCCAAGTTGGTGATGGCGTGGGCCTCGTCCTCGTTGAGGCCAAGCGACTCGCCGATCTCCATCCACATCAGCCGCACGGCGAGCGCGAGCTGGCACATGCCATCACGCCAGAACTCGTCCTGAGCGGCCCGCCGCGCTGCGAGATCCGAGTCGGCGCTGAGCTGGTCGGGCACAAGACTCTCCTTCAGGTCGGTCGCAAACTGTCGCCCCCGACTCTGTGCCGCTCTCGCGGTGTCCTGCATCAGGGTTTCCACTGACAAAAACGTTGCCGCCACGACGACGTGGCCGGTATGCCCTGGTCAACGACCCGCTCGGTGATCTCCGTGGTTACACGGATGCGACAAACCGCACGGCGAAGGCATGCTCCAGATGTTCCGGCCTAGCCGCGCGCAATCCTGTCGGCCGGAAGTTTTATGGAGGCCAACCACATGACAGAACTTCGCCCTGTGGTGACGTCCTCGTCCGAGGCGACACCCACACCGTTCTTGGCGACCGAACCCCGCCTGCTCGTTCCGGCGGCCAAGACCGGTGGCGTCCTATCGGCGTTCGACTGGGGAGTCGTCCCCGCTGGGTTCAGCCCGCCGATGCACTCTCACCAGCGCGAGCACGAGACATTCATCGTCTCCGAGGGCATTGTGCGGTTCACCGCCGGCTCGACCATCACGGTCGTCGAGGGATCGGGCGCGGCATGGCTGCCAGCCCGCCTCGCGCACAGCTTCGAGGTGCTCGCCGACGCGCGCATGTTCGTCATCACCGCACCGTGCCTGGCAGGTGGCATCGGTGGTGACTTCGAACGGTTCCTTCTCGCGGTCGGCGCCGCGACCTCCGGCGAACAGCTGGGTGCACACGAGACGGCGGAACTCCTCGCGCAGATCGGCGCGGCACACGACATCCCGATCGATCCGTTGCCCAACAGCGCTTAGCGGGCACGAGAGGTTGGGCCAACTACGAGGGGGGACACTCGTGACCTGGCCGCAGACACACGAACCCAGCAGGGCCGAGGAGACCAAGGCACTCACCGACAGTGGGACGTTCGACCATCACGACCCACGCCTGGCCGACACCCTGCACGAGACCTTCGCCGACTTCAGGGCCCGCTGTCCGGTCACGCGCAGCAGCGCCCACGGCGGCTTCGTGCTCGTGACCAGGCTGGACGACATCGCGGCTGTCGCCAAGGACGGCGCGACGTTCAGCGCAGCCGTATCCGGACTCGGCGCGGCCGCCATGTTTCCGGGCAGCGAGAGCACCATCGCGCCGCTGTTCGAGACCGACCCGCCGACGCACACCGCGTGGCGCAGGCTCCTGCAGCCCTTCTTCGCGCCGGCCGCCGTGCAGGCATTCGAGCCGTTCATCACCAGCCTGGTCGACGAGGTCGTCGACGACCTCGTCCCGAGGGGCGGCTGCGAGGTGGCTGCCGAGCTCGCCGCGCGGATC
>JAVXWK010000530.1:0-3683 GCA_032230575.1 Pseudonocardiales bacterium
CCGTGTGCGCGTCGGAAAGCACCGCCTTCAGACACGAGTCCACCAACGGCCCGTTGCCGTTGTTGCAGTCACCGCGCAGCTTGCCCACGCGGATCTGCAGCATCTGCCCGATCTTCTCCTCGAGCGTCATTCTCCGCAGCAGGTCCTCGACCCGACGCTCGGACGACGCCCGAGCGTCCAGATAGGTCTCCTTGCCCGCCGCCAGACCACCAGCCGGTGTCAGCGACGCGATCACCACAGCAACGCCCAGCACGCCGAAACCCGCGCGCTTGCGGGAAAACAAAGACAAGACTCCTCCACGTTCCCGTGCGCCCGCCGCACACGATCGCCTGGAGGAGTCGGACAGGAACACCCCCGAACGGAGGAACTCCGTGAGAGCGGTTTCATGCTGGTGAAACGCCTGTTCAGCCGCCTGCGCTGAAACAGGGAATGATGCCCGCATGACATTGCCCGCGCTCCCAGAAGAGTTCCAGCGAGTGCTCTGCGTCGTCGCGCACCCCGATGACATGGAGTACGGCCTGTCCTCCGCCGTCGCCCGCTGGATCGCGAGTGGCATCGAGGTCGGCTACCTCCTGCTCACTCGCGGCGAGGCCGGCATGCCGAACCCTCCGGAAGAGACGGCACGCCTGAGACTCGCCGAACAACAGGCCGCCTGCGCCGCGGTCGGCGTCGCGCACCTGACCGTTCTCGACCACCCGGACGGCGTGCTCGTCTACGGCCTCGACCTGCGCCGGGACATCTGCCGTGAGATCCGCCGATTCAAGCCCGACGTCGTGCTCGGCAGCAACTTCGACGTCGACACGCCGCACGGGTTCGAACAGGCCGACCACCGCGCGGCCGGGCTCGCGACCCTCGACGCGCTGCGGGACGCGGGCAACCGGTGGATCTTCCCGGAGCAGGTCGACGAGGGCCTCGAACCGCACTCCCCGCGCTGGTACCTGGTCCCGGGGTTCGACGGTCCGACCCACGGCGTCGACGTGACGGGGGAGCCGCTGCGCCGCGGCGTGGCCTCGCTGGAGGCACACGCCGAGTACCTGGCCGCGATCCCCGGCCACCCGGCCCCCGCGGACTTCATCCCGAAGATCGCCGCGATGGGCGGGCAGGCCATGGGCGTCGAGCACGCTGTGCTGTTCCGCGCCCGTGACCTGCACGCACGACCGGAGCTCTAGTCGGGGTTCTTCGGGGGCCTGCCGCGGCGAGGCATCTTCTTCGCCTCGCCCGGCAGCCGGCCCGCCTCCGCCAGCGCACGCCGCAGCAGGAACTCGATCTGCGCGTTGGTGCTGCGCAGCTCGTCGTTCGCCCACCTGCTCAACGCGTCGTGCACGGCCGGATCGAGCCTGAGCAGAACGCTTTTCCGCTCAGCCATCAGGTGTAGAGCGAACCGGCGTTCACCACGGGCTGCGTGGATCGGTCACCGCACAGGACGACGAGCAGGTTCGACACCATCGCCGCCTTGCGTTCCTCGTCGAGTTCCACGACCTCGTGCTCGGCGAGCCGTTCGAGCGCGAGCTCCACCATGCCGACGGCGCCTTCCACGATCCGCGTCCGTGCCGCGACGACCGCGCTCGCCTGCTGCCGTTGCAGCATCGCGTGGGCGATCTCCGGCGCGTACGCGAGGTGCGTGAGGCGCGACTCGATCACCTTCACGCCCGCGGACTGCACCCGCGCGGCGATCTCGATCACCAGCGTCTCGGTGACCTCGTCCGCGTTCTCCCGCAACGACAGCCCGGCTGCGTCGTGGTTGTCGTACGGGTAGCTCGTCGCGATGTGCCGTACCGCGGTCTCCGTCTGGATGCCCACGAACCGCACGAAGTCGTCCACTTCGAACCGTGCGCGCGCGGTGTCCTCGACCTGCCACACGACCACCGCGGCGATCTCGATCGGGTTGCCGTCCGCGTCGTTGACCTTGAGCGCCGTCGTCTCGTGGTTGCGGATCCTGGTCGAGATCTTCTCCCGCGTGGTGAACGGGTTGACCCACCGCAGGCCGTCCGTGCGCACCGTGCCCACGTACCGGCCGAAGAACTGCAACACCCGCGCTTCGCCGGGCGCGACCGTGAAGAGCCCCCTGAAGATCAGTGCCGCGGCCAGGAACAGCAGCACCGCGACGATGAGGATCCCCGCCGACGGATCGACATTGATCCTGTGCGCGTCCACAACCTCCCGCACGAACACCCACACGCCCACCGCGAGCACCGCCAGTCCTGCGAAGAACATCGGTAGACCGGGCAGCTCCCGTGCGTGCTTCTCACGCACAGCAGGCGCCGGCATCTGCACCGTCGTCTCGATCGCGCTCATCCGAACCCCCTGTCGAAGTACTATCTAAGTGATATCACTTTTTGGGCATGATCGCCAGCTAGGCTGATCCACATGAGGGCGAAGAAGCAGCGCGTGGCCGCGTACGGGGTGTGCATCAACGACAACGACGAGATCCTGCTCGCGCGCTTCATCGCGAGGGAGGGCCGGCAGTGGATCCTGCCCGGCGGCGGCATCGACCACGGCGAGCACCCGTACGACGGGGTCATCCGCGAGTTCGAGGAGGAGACCGGTTTCGACGTCGAGGTGGTGCGGCTGCTCGGCATCGACTCGGAGTTCCGCGAGGAGCCCGACCGCGACTACCACGCGCTGAGGATCATGTACGAGGTCCGGATCGTGGGTGGCGAGCTCCGCAACGAGGTCGGCGGCACAACGGATCTGGCGCAGTGGTTCCCGCTCGCAGACATCGGACAACTGGATCGCCTGTCGTCCGTTGATACGGCCCTTGGTTTGTATCGAACTACTCCACCTGCAGGGATCTTGCGGTAACTTAGGTCTACCGCCGCCGACGACCCAACAATGGAGTTGGCGAATGATCCGATCACTGGCTGCAGTCGGCGCGGTCGCCCTGCTGTCGTCCTTCGTCCACGTCCCTGCGTACGCGGCTGTCGTCGGCGTCTCGAACGTGTCCTCTCTCCAGGCCGCGATCGACACCGCCCGGCCCGGTCAGCGCCTCGTGCTCGCCGACGGCGTGCACCTGGCCGACCAGCCCATCAAGATCACCAAGTCCGGCATCACCATCGCCGCCCAGACCGTCGGCGGCACGGTGTTCACCAGCGGTGGCTTCCAGCTCGGCGACGTCCAGCACGTGACCATCGAGGGCTTCGTCTTCGACGGCACGAGCTCGCTGGACGTGCCGGCTGAAGCGCAGGCCACCCGCATCACGCGCAACACCTACAACGGCAACAAGAGCGGCGCCTCGCTCAGCGTGAGCGCCGACGACGTCGAGATCGACCACAACACGTTCTCGAACCGCACCAACGAGGGCGTGTACCTGCAGATCACCGGTCCCGGCAGCGACATCGCCAAGCGGTCGCACATCCACCACAACTACTTCTACAACCACCAGTTCTCCGGTGCGAACGGTGGCGAGTCGATCCGGCTCGGCTACAGCCACAAGCAGTCGAAGTCCGCGAACGCCATCGTCGAGCACAACCTCTTCGAGAAGGCGGACGGCGATTCCGAGGCGATCTCCATCAAGTCCTCGGACAACACCGTCCGCTACAACACGATCCGCAACAGCAAGGGCTACATCGTCCTGCGCCACGGCAACCGCTCCACGGTCGAGGGCAACCTGCTGTTCAACAGCGGCATCCGGTTCCACGGCAACGACCACAAGGTCTTCAACAACTACGTGGAGAACACCCGCG
>JAVXWK010000551.1:0-6078 GCA_032230575.1 Pseudonocardiales bacterium
CGACTGTCCAAGGTGGCCGGCCGTGACGTGCGGATGTTCCGCCCGCCCTACGGCGCCCAGTCGCCCGCCACCTACGCGGCCACGCGACGCGCGGGCCTCATGCCCGTGGTGTGGGGACCGACCGTCCGGGACTGGGTCGACGGAGCCGCCCCCGACGTCGCCGCCCGTGGTCTGGAGGGGCTGCACCCGGGCTCGATCATGCTGATGCACGACGGCTTCGAGGTTCCGCCCGGCGACACCACGCCGGAACCGACGTTCGACCGCGGTGACGTCACTCGTGAACTGGTGGCCGAACTGCGAGCCCGCGACTACGAGCCGGTGTCGGTGAGCAAGCTGATCACGAGCGCCAAGCCGTGGCGCTCCGCCTGGTTCAGGAACTAAACGCCATCGGCACGGGCGAGGACGCGTCCGTCGCCACCAGCGCGGGCTTGCCCGAACCGTCCGCGGGCACCTGGAAGATGGAACTCCTGCCCGTGGAACCGGAAATCGCGCCGTACGCGAGGGTGTTGTCGTCGAGCCACGCGGCCTGGTCGTCGATGCCGCTGGTGTCCGGCAGCACGCGTTCCTGACCAGTGGCGAGGTCGAGCACAGCGAGTTCCCAGCGGCCTACCCAGCGCGTGGTCTTCTTGTACGCGATGTGCTTGCCGTCAGGGGAGAGCGACGGGCACTCCGGCCCGATTCGGACGGTCTCCAGCGTGCGTGCCGACAGGTCGCCCTTGACCAGCCACCGCCGGCCCGCGCCGAGGAACGTCGCGTAGAACGTGCGGTCGTCGGACCCGACCGTCAGACCCCAGTAGTTGGCGTCGGCCGCGTTGTACGGCTTGCCCTCCACGGTGGCGCCGAAGACTTCCAGTGACTCGACGACGGTGTCCGTGCGCAGGTCGTAGAAACCGGTGCGGGTGGAGAACCCGCCGGGCGCGACATAGGAGTCACCGGAGACGAACACGGTCCACGACACGACCTTGCCGGAAGCCGAGACACGGGCCCGAGAAGGCACACCGGGCAGCGGAATCGTCTTCAGAACCTTGCCGGAAGAGTCCATCACGGCAGCCTCGAACGTCGGACCGACACCCGCGAGCCGCAGGCAGACAGTGGTGCCGGCGGCGGTGTAGACGCGCTGGCAGCGCATGCCCGTCGCGTTGCGGGGTCCGTCCGCTGTGGACAGTTCGGCCGTCGAGACCGCGTCGTTGCCGCCCCTCTGGTCGATGAGGGTCAGCAGACGTCCGGAATGGGCCTGCACCTGCGCGACCGGCTTGGTAGCCGTGCGGTAGACGTAGCCGCCGGTCGCGAACACGACCAGCACCACCAGGCCCACCCCGATCGACACGCGGTGCCTGGCGAACCAGGACTTCACGCGGCAGCTCTCCTTCTGACGACCAGGACCACGAGCAACGAGACGGCGAGCCCGCCACCGGCCACCGCGACCGCGGCGAGCACGGACGCGTACTGCAGCAGGAAACCGAAAGCGACGGAGGACACCAGCTTCGCCAGGGCCTGACCGGTCTGCACCACGGCGAGGCCGGAGCCGCGCAGGTCCTCGGGGATCATCGAGCCCGCCCACGCCGACAGCACGCCGTCGGTGGCCGCGTAGAAAGCGCCGTGCAGCAACAGGGCGATGACGGCGACGGTGTAACCACCGCTGGGGGCCAACAACAACACGTACACGCCGAGCAGCAACAGGTGTCCGGCGAAGAAGATCTTCCAGCGGCCGAGGCGGTCGGACAGCCTGCCCAGCGGCGTCGCGAGGAGCAGGAACGTCAGCGCGGTGCCCAGCGGCAGCAACGGCAGGGCGCCCAGCGGGATGTCGGTCGTCTTCTGCACCAGCACGAACACGAACGCGTCGGACATGGTGGCCAGGCCGAGGATCGCGGCCACGATCGCCACGCGGGCGAACGCCTTGTCCTTCAGCAGCGCCAGACCGGCCTTGATGTCCGGCGCCTTCCTGGCCGCGGCCGGTGCGGCCGGGCGCTCCCGGACGAAGAACACCAGCGTGATCACACCGACCAGCGCGAACGCGAAGCTGACGATGAAGATCGGGTCCGGCCGCGTGCCCAGGTTCGCGATCAGCAGGAACGTCGCCAGCGGACCGAGCAGCGCGCCGACGGTGTCCATCGTGCGGTGCACGCCGAACGCGGTGCCGAGCTGGTGCGGGGGAACGCTCAGCGAGATCAGGGCGTCCCGCGGCGCGGTCCGGAGACCTTTGCCCGCACGGTCAGCGGCGAGCAGCCCGCCGATGCCGAACGCCGAAGCGCCGACCAACGGGAACGCCAGCTTCGTGACCGCGGACATGGCATATCCCACACCGGCGACGGCCTTGGGACGGCGCAGCCGGTCCGCGACGTGCCCGCCCACGAGCCGCAGAACCGCCGTGGCACCGGTGTACAGGCCGTCGAGCAGTCCGAACTGCACGTAACCAACGTGAAGTGTGAACAGGAGATAGACGGGCAGGAACGCCGTGACCATCTCGGAGGAGATGTCCGTGAGCAGCGAAACCGCTCCGACAGCGACAACCGCGCGTGGCACGCCACCCAGCTTGTTGCCGTGCTCCGCCCGAGCTGACGCCACGTACACCCAAACACCGCCTTCTTCCAGGAGTGCCTGGACGCGCGAATACCCCACTGCTACATCGGCGGATCCGGGGCGCCGTTACACCGTCTGGAGGCACACCGCCGTCCGCATCCCGGTCCTTTGGACGCCACGCGTAACTCTTCGGGCGCCGGGGACGACCTACGAGGCGTCGGCCCCCGTTGGAAGTAGGGACCTTTGAGTGCTCCGCATGTGCTGATCATCGTGCAGAACCTGCCGGTGCCGCTGGACAGGCGCGTCTGGCTGGAATGCCGCGCCCTGACCGCCGCCGGGTACGAGGTTTCGGTGATCTGCCCGAAAGGCCCGGGTGATCCCGCCTATCAGCTGCTCGACGGTGTGCATCTGTACAAGTACGCTCCGCCGCCGCAGGCCGAAGGTGTGCTCGGGTACGCATGGGAGTTCCTGTACTGCTGGGTGCGCACGGCGTTGCTGAGCGTGAAAGTCCGTGCCCGCGGGCGATTCCACGTGATGCAGGCGTGCAACCCGCCGGACACCTACTGGGCGCTGGCGTTGTTGTGGCGGCTCGGCGGCGTGAAGTTCGTCTTCGACCACCACGACCTCAACCCCGAGGTGTTCCTGTCGCGCTTCGGTGAGCCGAAGGGCGCGGCGGGCAAGCTGCAGTACCGGATCCTGAAGTGGCTGGAACGCCGGACGTTCCGCACGGCCGACCGGGTGACGTCGACCAACACCTCGTACCAGAAGATCGCGTGGACGCGCGGTTCCGTGCCGCCCGAGCACACCACCGTCGTGCGCTCCGGCCCGGACACCACCGTGATGCGACCTGTCGAGGCCGTGGACGAGCTCCGGCGCGGCGGCAAACACCTGGTGGCCTATCTGGGAATCATGGGCCCGCAGGACGGCGTGGACGGTGTGCTCGAAGTCGCACGCAGAGTTGTTTTCGACCGCGGCCGCACCGACGTCCGGTTCGCGCTGCTGGGCTTCGGCGACTGTCTGGAAGACCTGAAGAAGCAGGCAGGAGCGTGGGGCCTCGACCCGTACGTGGAGTTCACCGGACGCGTTGGGCCCGAACAGATCACGCGTTATCTGTCCACGTCGTCGGCCGGCCTCGGTCCTGATCCGTTGTCGCCTTTGAACGACGTGTCCACTATGAACAAGACCATGGAGTACATGGCCTACGCTCTGCCGGTCGTCTCGTACCGGTTGACGGAGACCGTGGTGTCCGCCGGCGACTGCGCCGTCTACGTCGAGCCGGGTGACGTCGAGGCGTTCACGACGTCGCTGCTCGACCTGCTCGACGACGCGGAACGCCGTGGCCGCCTCGGCTTCGAGGGCAGGCGCCGCTGCGAGGCCGAGCTCGACTGGCGCCCGCAGGCCGAGAACTACGTCGCGGTGTTCGACGGGCTCACCGGCTTCGCCTCACGGGGCCCGTTCCCCGACGGCAGGCCGGAGCTGACCCCGGGCACCGACCAGTGGGGCAACAAGATGATCGACGTGAGCGACGACGCCGTGCTTCGTGCGTTCGCCGTCAACCGAACGGGAGAATGATGTTCGTCAGAAGGATCGCGGTCGTCGGCACCGGGTACGTCGGCCTGACCACCGGCGCGTGCCTCGCGTCGCTCGGTCACCGCGTGGTGTGCGCGGACGTCGACCAGGCCAAGGTGGAACGGCTCTCGCGCGGTGAGGTCGACATCCTCGAACCGGGGCTCGCGGACCTGGTGGGCGAGGGCATCGCGTCCGGCCGGTTGTCCTTCGTGCTCGGTGCGTCCGCCGCGGTGGCCGACGCCGAGGTCGTGTTCCTCTGCGTGCCCACGCCGATGGGTGTCGGCGGCGTCGCGGACCTGCAGGCCGTCGAGTCCGTTGTGGACGAGACGCGCGACCTGCTGCCGTCCGGCTGCGTGATCGTGAACAAGTCCACCGTGCCCGTCGGAACGACGATCCGCACGGCCGAGCTGCTGCGCCGCGACGACGTGGCAGTCGTCTCGAACCCCGAGTTCCTGCGCGAGGGCTCCGCGGTCCACGACTTCCTGAACCCCGACCGGATCGTCGTCGGCTGCGACCAGCAGGACGCGGCCGAGCGCGTGGCGGCCCTCTACGCACGCCTGGGCGCGCCGACGGTGCTGACCGACGCGGCGTCGGCCGAGCTGGTCAAGTACGCGGCGAACTGCTTCCTCGCGATGAAGCTCTCGTACGTCAACGCGGTGGCGGAGCTGTGCGAGCGGCTCGGCGCGAACATCACCGACGTCACCGAGGGCATGGGCTACGACAGGCGCATCGGCCAGGCGTTCCTCTCGCCCGGCCCCGGCTGGGGCGGCTCGTGCCTGCCCAAGGACACGCACGCGATGCTCCAGGCCGCGGACGCCGCGGACTTCGAGTTCCGCCTGCTGCGCGCGACGATCGACACCAACGAGCGCCAGCGCACGCGGATGGTCGAGAAGGTCCGCCTCGCCGTCACCGGCAAGCGCGGCGGCTCGCTGTCGCACGTGCGCCTCGGACTGCTGGGCCTGACGTTCAAGGCCGGCACGGACGACCTGCGCGACTCGCCGGCACTGGCCGTGGCGGCGCTGCTGAAGCAGGCCGGTGCGGACCTCGTGGGCTACGACCCGGCGCTGGCCGGCGGCACGGACCTCGGCCCGGTGTCCGTTGTGGACGATCCCTACCAGGCGGCCAAGGACGTCGACGCGCTCGTCGTGCTGACCGAGTGGCCGGACTTCCGCTCGCTGGACTGGGCGCGTCTCGCCGAAGCGGTGCGGCAGCCGGTTGTCGTCGACACCAGGAACCTTCTGGATCCTGATGTCATCCGCCGCGCGGGCTTCACGTGCACGTCGCTCGGCCGCCGGTAGTCCATTTGAGACTGTCCTTTTAGCTCAATGGTGTGAGTGGGCGCGCGAGTTCCGTGTGCTAGCGCTTTGATTCCCGGCAACACCCGGTGGGACACGCTCACCGGGTCTTGTCGGGGAGGTTCCCACCGATGGATGCACTGATGAGCATGGTCATGGGCGTCGTCAACCAGGCCAGCGACCTGCTCGCTCAGGCGAGCGGGCTGGTGCAGGGCCTGCTGTCCGGGCTCGGGATCTGAGACCCGCGAGCTGGTGGGACCGCATGGCGCGGTCTCACCAGCAGGGCCTTCACCATCTGGGCCGTCACCATCTGGGCAGATCCGGCCCGCTGGTGATGATCCCGGCGAACAGATCGGTCTCCGGCAGCGGCGCGTCCGTGATGTCGATCTCGCGGAAGTACTGCTCCTGCACGGAGAACGCCCCGTGCACCTGCTGGCTGGCGTGACACCGCAACGCTTTGCGCTTCACGTCCGCGACCTCGCTGATGTCGATCGTGGTGGAGCCTTCGCGAGCGGTGAGGTAGAGCTTGGCCGGGATGCCGGTGCGGCGGACCGCGAGCCCGGCCACCCGGCAGACGTGCATGTGGTCGCGGTGCGAGCTGTAGTGCGTGACCACGACCTGGGGCTGGTAGTGCTCGATGAGCGCGGCGAGTCTGCCCGCCGCCGTCTCCACCGGGATCGTGCAGAACCCACCG
>JAVXWK010000574.1:0-6920 GCA_032230575.1 Pseudonocardiales bacterium
GGCCACAGCCGAGAACACGAACTCCGGATCCAACGAGGCCCGCAACCCCACAGCCACCAGGCGCACCGCCCAAGCGACGGCCTCGGCCTCGGCGACCGTGAGTGAATCCAAAGTCGCCACATGCCGCCGCGTCTCCACGAAGAGATATCCCAGCGCGCCTGAGGGCCGGTGCGAGACCACAACCAGGTCGGACGACCACACGACTGGGCCGACCAGCGGCCCGGCGCCACTGTGCTTGGCGCAGATCTGGCACCCGTCCGTCACCCGCTGAGACGACATGCTTCCGCTCCGTTCACCAGCCCGCTACCTTGCCCCGGTCAAGGCGCCGAAAATTGTCAGACCCCCTCGCTAGCGTCCCAGTCATGGACCTCACCGCCACGACAGCCGAGCTGGCCGGTGCCGCCGCCGAGGTGGCGCGGCTGTTGCCTGCCCGCGTGCTCGACCCGGTCCTGGCCGGGCTTCGCATCAAGGCCGGAACGCACGTGGAGGTCGCGGGCAGCGACCAGGAGCACGGCGTGCGGCTCACGACGAATGCCACCGTCCACACCGAAGGCGAGGTGCTCGTGCCCGCGAAACCGCTGGCGGCGACCCTCCAGGCGCTGGACGACCCGCAGGTGAGGCTGAAGGTCGAAGGCCAGCGGCTGGCGATCCGGACACCGTCGTCCCGCTTCGCGATCCCGCTGCTCGACCTGAACAACCACCCCGGCATCCCGCGGCTGCCCGCGAGACAGGGCACCGTCGACGCCGGCCACCTCAGGACCATCGCGGCGGTGGCGGGAGCGGCGAGCAGGGACGACGCGTTGCCGATCTTCACCGGCATCCGGATCCAGTCGGACGCGCACAGGCTGCACGTCATGGCCACCGATCGCTACCGCATGGCCTACGCGACGCTGCCGTGGGAACAAGAAGGTCAACTCGACCTGTTGGTACCAGCGAAGCCCATCGTGGAAGCGGCCAGGCAGGCCACCGGCAGGATCACCCTGCACGCGAACGCCGACCGCATCGGCCTCACCTGGGCCAACAACGAGATCTCCACCGCATTGCTGGCCGCTCCGTTCCCGGACGACCGGGCGCGCCGACTCCTGGAGGCAGTCATCGACAGCACGGTGCTCGTGGACGCGGACGCACTCGCCCGCGCGGTCCGCAGAGCCACGCCCTACGGCGGCCCGCACCAGGCGGTGACCATCCAGGTCGAGGACTCGGAGCTCCGCGTCAAAGGCAGCGACCCGCAGCAGGGCGAGTCCGAGGAGTTCGTCAAGGCCACGGTCGAGGGCGACCGGCTGACCAAGACGTTCCAGGCCCGCTATCTCGCGGACGCGCTGAAGGCGTTCGCAGGCCGCCGGATCGAGTTGAGGATCCAGGACGGCCTGCGGTCCACCGTGCTCACGTCGACACCGGGCGAAGGCGGCGTCGAGCTGACGTACTTAGTGGTGCCAATGCGCTCTGTCGCCTAGCGGGCGGCGAGTTCCATCTCAGACCGCGCGGGCAGCGGCTCCGACCGAGGCACACCACGGCGAACCGTGCCGCGCAGCAGCCACACGGCCGAAGCGATCAGCAGGCCGGCCACACCGGAGGCGACGAACGCCGGCCGCGTGCCGAAGTGCTCGATCAGCTGGCCGGACAGGCCTTGGCCGATGGCGAGGCCGACGGTCACCGAGGTGATCACCCAGCCGAACGCCTCCGCGGCCATGCCGTTGGGCGTGACCTGCTCGATCGCGGCGGAGTGCGCGGTCGACTGCGGCGTGATCAGCGTGCCGACCACGAACAGCGCCAAGCCGAGGCCCACGAGCGTCGCGGGGATCGCCAGCAGCAGCGACAGCAGACCGAACCCGCCCAGCAGCACCGGCAGGCGCAGGTGCATCGGGCGCGGCCACGGACGCATGCCGTAGAGCACGCCGAAGATCACCGAGCTGATCGACCACAGCGACAGCATCAGGCCACCCATCGAGGCGTGGCCCGCGGCCTTCGCGAACGCCGGCACGGCCACCTCGACGAAACCGATCGTCACACCGAAGCCCAGAGCCGCGAGCGCGACGGTCCGCATGCCGGGGTAGGCGAACGCACCGAGCAGCGGACGCGGAGCCTGCTGAACGGGACCCCAGGCGCGCACGACGGGGTTGAACGCGAACCAAAGCGCACCGAAGACCATCATCACGGCCCCGACGACGACACCGGTGCCTGCCCACGGCGCGGCCAGCAGCAGACCGGCGAGACCCGGTCCGAGGATGAAGAAGACCTCCATGCTGATCGACTCGTAGGCGTAGGCCGCCATCCGTGTCGCGCCGGAAGGCAGCATCCGCTCCCACAGCGCACGGGAGGCGGAGCCCACCATCGGCTCGGAAGCCCCGACCCCGAGGGCCATCGGGACCAGCACGAACACGGAGACGCCGGCTTCCACGGCGATCACCGAGGCAGTGACGAACAGAGCGAACAGGCCCGTCACGAACATCAACGGGCGGGTGGGACCGAAGCGGTCCATCAGCCGGCCCTGGACGACCGAGCCCATCGCCACGCCCACCAGCGCCGCCGCCGAGACCATGCCGGCGACCGCGAACGAACCCGTCGCGCGCTCCACGTACAGCAGCAGCGAGAGCCCGACCATCGCGATCGGGAGGCGGGCGAGCAGAGACGCGACCACGGGGCCGCGCATGCCGGGGGTCGTCAGAGCAGCGCGGTAGTCGGAAAGACGGGCGGAGTGGGACATGCGTACCAGTATGCCAAATCTGGTACGGAGGTACCAGGTCGGGTGCGCAGGGTCACGATGGTTGCGATTGGGTCACGGGAATGGGATGACCGGGTGAAACATGCAACGAATCGGCCACACACGAGGTCCTTGAGGGTGAAAGGGCTTGAGCGGTCGGGGTGGAGACGTGCGAAAGTTGACTCATCCACCGAGACCAACCTCTGGCTTGAGGGTCGGGGCCTGCGCGCCAGAGGGATGGAAGGCACGGTTCGTCGGGGGATGGGCCGTGCAACACAAAGGACCGGTGCGCCACGTCGGGGGTGGCGCCCGGTCCTTTGTGTTTCTCTCTGAAACCTAGCGGGCTCGGCGCGCGAGGCGCTCCGGGTCCAGGATCAGCACGCTCTTGCCCTCGAGTCGCAGCCAGCCGCGGTGCGCGAAGTCGGCCAGAGCCTTGTTCACGGTCTCGCGGGACGCACCCACGAACTGGGCGATCTCCTCCTGCGTCAGGTCGTGCGTGACGCGGAGCAGACCGGCCTCCTGCGAGCCGAAGCGCTGTGCGAGCTGCAGCAACGCCTTGGCCACGCGGCCGGGCACGTCCGTGAAGATCAGGTCGGCCAGCATCGAGTTCGTCCGGCGCAGCCTGCGGGCAAGTGCCCGGAGCAGCTGCTCGGCGATCTCCGGCCGGTTGGTGATCCACTGACGGAGCGCGGGGCGGTCCATGGACACCGCGCGCACCTCGGTCACCGTCGTCGCAGTCGACGTGCGGGGGCCGGGATCGAAAATGGACAGTTCGCCGAACATGTCGGAAGGTCCGAAGATCCCCAACAGGTTCTCGCGGCCGTCCGGCGACTTGCGGCCGATCTTCACCTTGCCGGACTGGATGATGTACAGGCGATCGCCCGGCTCACCCTCCGCGAAGATCACGTGGCCACGCGGGAACTCCACCGTCTCCAGGGTCTGCGCCAGTGCCTCCGCGGCAGCTGGGTCAACCCCCTGGAAGATGCCCGCTCGCGCCAGGGTCTCGTCCACCTCGTCCCTCCTAATCGACGCGACGGCACGCCTACCACCATCTTTGGTGGAGTCAGCGCCGTGCCGCCGATCACTGCGTTGCAGTCTAAGGGCTGCGTTGTGGATCGCCGCTCGGCTCGCCGTCTTACTAGGAACAACCCGACTGACTCGATCCAGAGCCCAACGAATCAGTTTACGCCATTCGGGTGGCTGCCAGCACAGGGGCCACTAGCGGACGCGCTTGCGCACACCACCGCGGCCGCGACGACGCAGGCGGAACAGCTCCAGGGCGCGACCGATGCCGTGTCCGTAGAGCGCCTTGACCTCATCCGGCCTGGCGGACTCCAGGAACTCCTCGACCTCGTTCTCCTGCACGGCGACGTGCCGGAGCCTCGCTTCGACGCGCTCCATGAAGAGCGCGAAGAACATGATCACGATCGGGACGACGATCACAAACCAGGCAGTCATGATGCTCCGCAGTGTGGCGCATGAGGGATTCGAGTACGTGTCTAGGGGGTCGTGTCGGCGTGTTGACTACGCTGAATCAGTGCCCGCTACCAAGAAGCCGGAAACCAAAGTCGGTCTGACCCGCAGGGCCCGCCGGATGGTGCGCGTGCTTGCCGAGGGATACCCCGACGCGCACTGCGAGCTGGACTTCACCACGCCGCTCGAGCTGCTCGTGGCGGTGGTGCTGTCCGCGCAGTGCACCGACAAGAAGGTCAACGAGGTCACTCCCGCGCTCTTCGCGAAGTACCCGACGGCCGCCGACTACGCCGGCGCCGACCGGGTCGAACTCGAAGAGATGATCCGCCCGACCGGTTTCTACCGGAACAAGGCAACGTCTCTGCTAGGTCTCGGTGCTGCTCTTGTGGAGCAGTACGACGGTGTGGTTCCCGGCACTCTCCAGGAGCTGGTGAAGCTCCCAGGTGTAGGACGCAAGACGGCCAACGTGGTTCTCGGCAACGCCTTCGATGTGCCCGGCATCACAGTCGACACCCACTTCGGGCGTCTCGTCCGCCGCTGGGGCTGGACCGCGGAAGAGGACGCGGTCAAGGTCGAGCACGCCATCGGGGCGATCATCGAGAAGCGCGACTGGACCATGGCGTCGCACTGGATCATCTTCCACGGCCGGCGCGTCTGCCACGCCAAAACCCCTGCGTGCGGCGCATGTCTGCTGATGAAGGACTGCCCGTCGTACGGCCTCGGCCCCGAGGACCCGGAGAAGGCGGCCAAGCTCGTGAAGGGCGACGAGAAGCCGCATCTGCTCGAGCTCGCCGACCGAGTGCGGTCCGGTGAGAAGCTGGTGGGGTGAACAACCGCACGCGCTGGCTCGTCCTCGTGCTCGTCCTGGGCGCGGCGGGTGTCGTGGCGCTCTGGCCCCGTGACAAGTCACCGGAGCCGCCGTCGACGAGCACCCGTCCGGCCCAGGACGTCGCCGCGTTGCGCGCACAGGCTCAGCTGCGGGCGTGCGTCCCGGGATCAGAAGGCGGCGTCGACGTGACATGCCTCGGCGACGGCACCCGGACGGCCCTCGCGCTCAAGGGCCCGCTCCTGATCAACTTCTGGGCGACCTGGTGCCAGCCGTGCCAGGAGGAGCTGCCCGTGCTCGATTCGTACGCGAAGCAACCAGGTGCCGTGCCAGTCGTCCCAGTTCTTGTGGAGAGCCGGGAAGCCGACGGCCTGGAGCTGCTCGCCCGGCTCGGCGTGCGGCTGCCCTCGGTCTACGACGGCCCGGACGAGCTTCGCAAGCGAGTGAAGGCGCCGATGACGCTCCCCGCCACGTATTACGTAGCAGCGGACGGTGCGGTCCGCCAGGTCACGGACCCACCGCGGTTCACGGCGCCCGAGCAGGTGGAGAAGGCGGTTCGATGACGGAGGCAACAGAGCCACCCGACTGGATGCAGCGCCTGGCCAAGGCCACCGAGACGATCGACGCGAGCACGTTCATGCGGGTCCCTCGGGCGCCGTCGGAGGGTGTGCGCGAGGCGTCCGTGCTGATGTTGTTCGGCGAGGACGAGAACCACGGGCCGGACGTGTTGCTGCTGCGCCGTTCGGACACGCTGGGCTCGCATCCGGGCCAGGTCGCGTTCCCCGGCGGGGCGTCCGACCCGACCGACGACGGGCCCGTCGCCACCGCATTACGCGAGGCTTACGAGGAGACAGGTGTACTGGCGGCAGGAGTGAGACCACTTGCGACGCTGCCGGAGCTGTACGTGCCGGTGTCCGGGTTCGTGGTCACGCCTGTGCTTGCTTACTGGGAACAGCCGAGCCCCGTCGCACCTGTCGACCCGGCGGAGACCGCCGCCGTCGCACGGGTGCCGGTCGCGCACCTCGCCGATCCTGCGAACAGGTTCCGGGTGCGTCACCCTGCGGGTTACGTCGGAGCGGCCTTCTCCGCGCCGGGCATGCTGGTGTGGGGCTTCACCGCGGGGTTGATCAACGGCCTGATCGCACTCGGCGGCTGGGAACAGCCGTGGGATGCGACCGATGTGCGTGACCTTGAACTAGCGTTGCGCGCTACACAGTGAGGCGGAGGTTCTGGGTTGAACTGGGTTGACCTGCTCGTGCTCGGCCTTGCCGCGATCGCCGCGCTGTCCGGGGCCAGGCAAGGCATGGTCGTCGCGCTGCCCGCGTTCGTCGGTGTGCTCGTCGGCCTGATCCTCGGCACGCAGATCGCACCGCTGCTGGTGTCCCAGTTCGAGAACGTCGTCACCAAAGTCGTGTTCGCGGTCGGCATCGTGGTGCTGCTCGTGGCGCTGGGCGAGACGATCGGCGTCTACATCGGACGCACGATCAAGGCCAGGGTCAACGCGTCACCGTTGCGTGGCGCGGACAACGCGCTGGGCGCCATCGTGCAGGGCCTGGTCGTCTTCATCGTGGCGTGGATGATCGCGCTCCCGCTGACCTCTGTTGTCGGCCTGCCGGACCTCACGTCGTCGCTGAGGCAGTCGGTGATCCTCGGCAAGGTCGACCAGACCATGCCGCAGGCCGCTCGCGTGCTGTCCGGCGACCTGCAGAAGCTCTTCGACGTCTCGGGTTTCCCGCAGGCGATGGACCCGTTCAACCGCACGCCGCTCAAGGACGTCGGCCCGCCGAACCCCGAACTGGCCGCGAACCCGATCGTGCAGAAGCTGCGGCCCAGCGTGCTCAAGGTCCGCGGCCGCGCGCCGTCGTGCTCGCGGGCGTTGGAAGGCACCGGATTCGTGATCGCGCCGGAACGCGTGATGAC